>CAILQO010000412.1 GCA_903836285.1 uncultured Chloroflexota bacterium | reverse complement strand
GGTGGGGTGGCGGTACGAGTTCGCGACGGAGCCTGCAGGAAGCGGCGCGGCTGCGAACCGTTTGTCGGCAGGCAACGGCCTCGAGGTCATTGCGGTCAGTCGCGCGCCCGACGACGGTGACGCGGCGGCGGCGCTTCGGTCGGTCGGAGAGCCGATCATTGCGTGGGTCGACGTGACGTCACCCACTGCGGCCAGTGCCCTCGAACACGAGACCGACGCGTCCTCGATTGATCACTTGTTGCAGGCATGTACCGACCAGGCCGCGACACTCGAGACCGCACACGGCGTTGGCAGCGTCGCTGTCGGTGTCGTTGTGGGTCTGGGGCATCCACTTCGGGCCATCGGGGTCGGGGTGGGTCGCCCAACGCCAGTGCGCGCCGCTGAGGTGGCGGAGGCGCGCCGCTACCGGGATGTGGCGGGAAGCTGTCTCGCCTGCGATCGCCTCGCCGGTTCCACGGCGCCGACTGACCGACTGCTGCACGACGGCACCTGCTTTGGTGCGATCGTGCGGGACGCCGTGGCACCGGGCGTGGTCGGGAGCGCCTGGGCAGTGCCGTGGGCGCATGCGAGTACGCTGGCAGCGATCACGGAGGACGAGCGTCGTGACCTCGCGCAGGCGGTCGCTGCGACGCTGCCGTGGCTGGTCGCGCACGCGGGCACATGGCGTCTCTGGATTCATCAGGCGCCAGTCGGCGACGATGCGGGAGATGCGCACCTTCGAGGCCAATGGCTGCACGACCGGGGCGTTGACGCGTGGGCTTGGCCATGGTCGGCTGAGTGACGGCTGGTCGGAATTGCGCCCGGTGTGCAACCGGCAGGCTGAAGTGAAGGGCGAGGCAATGATTGAGGGTGCACGGGTCCAGAAGCTACGTCAGGCGTTCGCAAACGTATTCGGCGGCGCCCCGGACCTGGTGGCGCGCGCCCCCGGGCGCGTCAACCTGATTGGCGAGCACACCGACTACTCGGACGGATTCGTCATGCCGATGGCCATCGATCGCGACGTCCTCGTTGCCGTGCGTCGACGCGCGGACAGTCAGATCCGGCTGCACTCCGTGGATTTTGGGGGGGTCTCTCAACTTCATCTTGGCGCGCCTGTCGCTCGTGATGGCATGAGGACGTGGTCGAACTACCCGCGCGGGGTGGTGCACATCCTGCTCGACGCCGGGGCACCTCTCGGGGGCTTTGATCTTGCATTCACTGGGAACGTTCCGTCCGGCGCAGGATTGTCCTCGTCGGCAGCGGTTGAGGTCGCGACGTTGCAGGCGCTTGATGCGCTCTTCGGCCTGAAGTTGCCGACCTTTGAGAAGGCCAAGCTTGGCCAACGGGCCGAACGCGAGTTCGTGGGCGTGGCGTGCGGGATCATGGATCAGGCAATTTCAGCGGCGGGAGTCGCGGGTCACGCCCTGATGCTTGACTGCCGGTCGCTTGAGACAACGCTGGTGCCGATGGGTGCGGGCATTGCCGTGGTGGTGACCGACACGTCCGTCGTGCGCGGGCTTGTCGACTCAAAGTACAACGACCGTCGTGCCGAGTGCGAGGCCGCGACCGCGCATTTCGCCCGGACGCGGTCAGACGTGATTGCGCTACGCGACGTGACCGCTGACGAGGTCCATGACGCGGCCGATGCACTCGGACCGGTGGTGGCACGACGGGCGCGCCACGTCGTCACCGAGAATGCGCGCGTACTGAGCGCGGTCGCGGCCTTCCGCGCGGAAGACCTCGGTGAGGTCGGTCGCCTGATGGTGGCGAGCCACGCGAGCCTGCGTGACGATTTCGAGGTGACCGTGCCGGAGCTCGACCTGTTGGTGGAGCTGGCGTGCGCGCAACCCGGGGTGCTTGGCGCGCGAATGACCGGGGCTGGCTTCGGCGGATGCACAGTGGCGATCATGCCGACCGATGCCGTAGCAGGCTACGTAGACTCCGTCGTGCCGGCGTACGAGGCGCGCACCGGACTGACGCCTCGGGTCTTCACGTGCGAGGCGTCGGACGGGGCGAGTGTCGTTGGCTAACCACCCGTTTCGACGCAGTGCAGTGTGCGCGCGTCACGAAGGTTGCTGGCTACACCCGCCGGATGAGCGCGACGACCTTGCCCTGGACAATCAGGTCACTGGCGGCGACGTAGATGGGCTGCATCGCCTGGTTCGCGGGCTGCAGGCGGATCATGTTGCCCTCGCGGTAGAAGCGCTTGAGCGTGGCATCGCCCTTCTCAGACGCGCCTGACCCGGTGACCAATGCAACGACCGTCTCACCGTTCGCCGCGACTTCGGTCGGGCGCACGATAACGATGTCGCCGTCGGCGATCAAGTCCTCGATCATCGAGGACCCGCGGACGCGAAGGGCGTAGCAGTCCTCGGAGGCGAGGTCGGTCCCGACCTCGATCACGTCTGCTGGATCCGACACCGCCTCAATCGGGGCACCGGCGGCGATGCGTCCGTGTATCGGCACCCGGATCGTGCGCGGGAGGTAGCTGGTGATCTGGAGCGGCGCGGAATCGCCATCGTGCGCGGCAAGCAGGTCCTCGCCGACCGATGTCAGGCGCACTCCACGGGCGGTATTCGACTCGCGGACGATCACACCACGCTTCTCGAGGACCCCGAGGTGGTAGTCGACGTGCCCGGTCGATGACATGCCCATGGCGCCGCCAATCTCGCGATTGGTGGGCGGGCGACGGTGGTCACGCAAGTGCGAACCGATGATTTCGAGGATCTGCTGTTGCTTGTCGCTGAGGAGGGACACGTGGCGGCCATCCTTGCGCGAACCGGTCGCCTGGCCCGACCATCGGAACAGATGTTCGCGTCGTCGGCCAGTATACCGCCTGGACTGGGACAGATGTTCGTGAGCGGCCGACGGGTACGTGCCCGTGATCTACGGGATCGCCCAGGCAAACGAGGCAGGTGCACGCACGAAGAACGCGCGGCCAGCACCCACGTCGAACCTGTTGACTGGCAGGCCCGTTAGCGCCGACTCCCATTGGCCGGCGTGCCATCGAGCGATCTCCGCGAGCGGTGGCGTGCCGACCGACCTGCTCGCGAGCGATGCGAGCAGGGTAGTGGACGTGAGGGGAACCACTGGCGAACGGGGGGCGACGAGTGACCAACCGGACCCTATCGGTGTAGGTGGGGAGCCATCCGGCGGCGTGCCCGTCACTAACCAAGCGACCGGGCGCGTGACGCGGATCGCGAAACCCGCCGGGCTGGCTAGGGTG
>CAILQO010000411.1 GCA_903836285.1 uncultured Chloroflexota bacterium | reverse complement strand
TGGTGGTCGGCGCCATCAGCGGGACGGCCGACGGGTTCGTGCCATTGGTGCCAAGCTGCCCTGAGCCGTTCAAGCCCCAGCAGTAGGCGATGCCAACCACGGTGACGGCGCACGAGTGGCTATTGCCGCCAGCGACTTGGGCGATCCCGTCGGCAACGGTCTCACGCTTCCGGATTGGCGCGGGGGTCCGTGCCGGCGTCGGCGCTTGCGGTCCGGCCGCAATGGTCGCAGTTGCGGTCGCAACTGTCGGGCTGCCGGTCGGTGGGACTAGCGGTCGCACCGTTGATGACGTCGGCGCAGCGGTCGGAGCCGTCGTGGTCGGGATGTCGCGCGCGGGCGTGGGCGCCGTTGATGGGGCGGTGCTGGGGGTCGCACCGACGACGGCGACCGCAGGGGTGGTTGCTGGAGTGGAGGGAGCGGTCGGCGGCGCCGGGACCGCGGTGCCGCCGGGTGGAGTCGTTGCAGACGTGGTGAGCGTCGGCAACGAGGTTGGCGTAGGGATTGCATCGGCCTGCAGGTCAGGGGCCACCCAGGCAAGTGCAAAGGCCACCGTCACTGCGACGGCTATACCCGTGCGCACCGCAGCCCACCGTGAAACGTGCATGCACCTGATGGTACGTGCCTGCCGGGGATGGTGGAGCGGTC
The DNA here is from genome assembly GCA_903836285.1 of uncultured Chloroflexota bacterium. Lineage (GTDB taxonomy): Bacteria > Chloroflexota > UBA11872 > UBA12225 > UBA12225 > CAILQO01. Next base: position 1,436 of record CAILQO010000411.1, on the reverse strand, counting down.
GCACCGGCAGTCTTGCCGCGGTGCGGCGCGAACTCACACCGTCGGCAGTCCCGCCAGCAACTGCTGCACACGCGCGACGAGCCCATCAACGCACGCTTGCACCAACCGTGCACCGTCGGCTTCCGTGAGGGCGCCGTGGATCGGGTGCGCGCGGGCGTCGTCGCCGCCGATGACGGGCGTCCCTGGTGGCGGCGCCTCATTGAAGTCGACCAGCTCAGGGTGAAGGCCGATGATAAGTGAGGTCTCGGCGCGCCCCGCATGCCCACCGCCGTCGGGCAGCAGCGTCATCGCGGGGGAGTAGGCCTCGAACGTCATCACGGACCGGTGCCCGGAGGTCGCGTTTGCGGCGTTCGCGACCCGGTGGATCGCGTGGATCTGCCCGCGAGACCCATGACCGGTGACGAGGGCGACCGCGCGGTAGCCGGTGCGCATGCACTCCGCCACGGCATCGGCGAGGAGGCAGCTGTACGTCTCATGACCGACCCGGTAGATGTTCCCGGGGAGAGGCATGTCGGCGGCAATGTCCATGCCCGAGCGGCTCGCCCCGGAGCGGGTCGTGCCGTACTCGTCGAGGCCCCAGTACAGGGTTGGGTAGACGACCCCACCGGTGACCGCCGCGGCGCGAACGCTGAAGCCGTGCGCGGTAATACCGTCGGAGCCGACCGGCATGAGGCGCGCGTGCCACTCAATGGTGCCGACGGGAATGTAGATGAGGGGACACTCGTCGCGGAGGGCGACGATCTGGCGGGGACGCAAGCGTTCAAGCTGGCGCTCAACCACGCCCCCAGGCCAGAGCGGGCGATCACGCACGTGGTCAAAAAGGGCCGCCTGCGCGGCGCGTTCCCGGTCGTCCATCGCGGTTCTCCAAGGCGCGCCAAGATGGCCCAGCGTGCTTGCAGCGGTATCGTACCCGCCGCCGTCGGGTTGACGACTGTCAGGCTCGAGGCGCGATACAGTCGCGGGTGTCCGGGGCGGTCGCCCCGCCCCGGAAGATGACCGGGAGGACCCACATGACCGCATCGACCCACGCCGCCATGGGAGACCGCCTTTTTGTCGACGGGACTTTTCCCGGTTTCCGGCGTGGCGACGGTGGGGTCGGGGTGCGAAACCTGATCGCCGTGATCCCGAGCGTGATCTGCGCCAATGTGGTGACCGAACGGATTGCCGCGCAGGTGCCGGGAGCCGTCGCGATCCCGCACCCGCACGGGTGCGCGCAGGTGGGTGACGACGTGCCACTGACGGAACGCATCCTTGCCGGCGTGGGCGCGAACCCGAATGTCGGGGCCGTGCTGGTGGTCGGCCTCGGCTGCGAAACGTGCCAATCTGGCGACGTCGCATCACTGGTGCGACGGCTCGCCCCGGGAAAGCCCGTTGAGTCATTCTCGATCCAGGAGGCTGGGGGTTCGATCAAGTCGATCACGCGCGGCGTCGAGGTC
>CAILQO010000410.1 GCA_903836285.1 uncultured Chloroflexota bacterium | reverse complement strand
TGGTCTACCTCGAGGGTTACCTCGGGCCAGGCCTCGCAATCATCTCGTTCACGATCTTGTCTCGTGCCGTGCTCTTCCCGCTCACCATCGCACAGACCCGCAGCACGCAGCGGATGCAGGCGCTTCAGCCACAACTCGCTGCCCTGAAGACCAAGTACGCCAAGGATCGCCAAAAGCTCAACGAGGAGACGATGGCCTTATACAAGGAGGCAGGCGTCAACCCGGCGGCCGGATGCCTACCATTGCTGATCCAGATGCCGATCATGTTCGCGCTCTACGGTGCGATCTCCGGGGCCGCCAGCAACGAGGACTCAGACTTCGCTCGGCCATGGCTCTGGCTCGAGGCCCTCAACAAGCCGGACGTCGTTCACCTGTTCGGGGTCGCGCTGCCGTTCATCCTCCCGATCCTGGCGGCGATCACCCAGTTCATCCAGCAGCAGATGATGACCCAACCGACTGACGATCCAGCACAGCGCCAGCAGCAGCAGATGATGCAGTTCATGCCCCTGATGATGTTGTGGATCGGCACTTCGGTATCCTCCGGTCTCGGGCTGTACTGGGTGACCCAGAACATCGTCGGGATCGTCCAGCAATACTTCACAACCGGTCTCGGATCGCTCGCCACGTTTCGCTTTCCCAGCTTCGGTCGCGGTTCCGCTGTGACCGAAGCGCCAGTGGGGCAGCTGACGCGGGAACGGCAGGCGATGCGCGGTCCGCGCGCCGGAGGCGGCTCACCCGGTGGAGGCAAGCGAAGCGGTGGCAAGTCGTGAGGCGTCAGTAGTGGAGGCGTCTGCCCGGTCGGTCGACTTGGCGGTGGCGCAGGCGCTCGCATCACTCGGCGTCGGTCGGTCCGAGGCACGTGTCGTTATCCTTGATGCCGGGAGCCCAGGACGTGTCCTTGGCTTTGGCGCGCGGAAGGCGCACGTCCGCGTCAGCCTGCTCTCCGAAGGTGAAGAGCCTGACCGCCTGGACGAGTCTCCCGTCCCCTACCGGATTGCGACGGATAGCGCTGGCGACCAAGCGCCCGGTGAGGCAGCCGCCGTTGCCGAGACCGCGCGGAGAATCCTCGGCGAGCTTCTCCATAACATGCACTTCGATGAGGCGCACATCGAAGTGCGCGAGCTCGAACCGCTCACGCTCAACGTGCGCACACCGGACGCTTCCGACTTGATCGGACGGCGCGGCGAGACGCTCCGCGCCATCCAGTTCATCGTGGGCATCATGGTCAACAAGGCTCTCGGGCAGCACGTTCGCATCGCCATCGATGTCGACGGCTACCGCGCGCGTCGCGAGGTGCTCCTTCGCGACCTTGCCATGCGCTTCGCGAGTCGCGTCATTGCGACTGGAGCGCCGGTCCAGCTTGAGGCGATGCCACCAAATGAGCGCCGCATCATTCACATGACCTTGGCCGAGCACCCTGACGTGGTGACTGAGAGCACTGGCGAGGGCGACGCGCGCCGCATCGTCATCCTGCCCCGCGCCTGAGCATCGCTCACCATGTCGGGTGGCCCGCCGCCTGACGTCGTTGTGGTCGGGCACGTCACGCGTGACCTCGTCTCGTCTGTGCCATCCGGCTTCACGTTCGGGGGCACGGCAACCTTCGCTTCGGTCGCCGCCCATCGGCTTGGGCACCGCGTCGGCCTCGTCACGGCGTGCGCCGCGGAACCAGCCATGGGCGGCGCGCTTGCAGGCATCGACTTGGTCGTCGCGCGCGCCCAAGTGACCACCACCTTCGAGAACCACTACACCAGTACCGGGCGGGTCCAGTACGTCCGTGCAGCGGCGCCGCCGATTGCATCGACCTCCATCCCCGAACGGTGGCGTGATGCACCAGTAGCGTTGCTGGGCCCAGTGGCACAGGAAGTGCGGCGCGACGTCGTTCATGCTTTTTGCCAACAGACCACGGTCACCGCAACCCTTCAGGGATGGGTCCGCACGTGGGACGAGGTGTCCGGGCGCGTACGCCCTGTTGATTGGGATGACTACGAGGCGTTTCTCGATCGCATCGACGCAGTCGTTTTCAGTCCGGTAGACGTCGGCAGCGACCCGGCACTGGTCCAACGCTACGCGGAACGGGCACGCCTGGCGGTTGTCACGGAGGCGTCCGACGGCGGCGTTGTCTGGCACCAAGGCGCGCGCTTCAGATATCCGGCGTACGACGTCGAGGAGGTGGAACCGACAGGAGCGGGTGATGCGTTCGCGATTGCGTTCGCAATCGAGTTCCACGCGACTGGCGACCCGGAACACTCCGCCCGGTATGCCAGTTGCGTCGCGTCTTTCGTCGTCGAGGGGCACGGCACCTCGCGCGTCCCCACGATCGATGCCGTGCGCGAACGGTTTCGTCACGGCCGCCTGCGTGCGTGAGGACCGCGCGACGCAACGGCCGGGGCCATCGTCGCTACCCTACTGTGGATGATCTCGCAGCCGGCTTCCCCTCCGTGACTGTGACCCATCCCACTCGAAAGGAACGCCATGGTCAAGACCTTTGCCGACATGGTTCGGGAGGGCCGTGAGGTCGCCCCACCCATCTCCATCGACGATGCCAAGGCCCAGATTGCCTCGCACCCGGAAACGGTCGTCGTTGATGTGCGTCAAGAGGGCGACGCACACGGTGACGGAATCCCGGGCTCCGTCAACATCCCGCTGGGCTTGCTTGCGATCCGCGCGGACACCAACCTTCCGGAGCATTACCGCGACGCGCGCCTTCAAGATCGCAACGTGCCAATCATCACGACCTGCGGTCCGGGTGGCCAAGCTGCGCTCGCCGCGAAGACGCTCCACGACATGGGCTTCACCAACGTGCGAGTGCTCGACGGCGGCACCGTCGCATGGAAGGCTGCTGGCAACCCGGTCGAATAGTCAACGGGGCGCTTAGCCCTGCCCCACTCCCTTAGGAAACCGAAACGATGGTCGCAATTGGCGAAAGCGCCCCGAACTTCACCCTTATGGGCACCGACGGCAAGCTCCACTCGCTCGCCGATTACCATGGTCACCCACTCGTGCTGTTCTTCTTCCCCAAGGCGTTCACGGGAACCTGTGAGCGCCAGATCAGCGGACACGCCCAACACATCGCCGACTTCGACGCTCTCGGCGCGAAGGTCGTCGGCGTAAGTACTGACCACACCCCGTCGCAGTCAGCCTTCAAAAAGGGCTGTGACCCTGATAACAAGGTCGTCCTTCTCAGCGACTTCCGCCACGTTGCCGTGAAGGCCTATGGCATCCATGTCGCAGAGGGTCAGCTTCCGAACCAGCGAGCAACGTTCATCATCGACGGCGATGGCGTGGTTCGACATTCGCATGTCGAGTCATCTCCGGGCGATTGGGCAGGCATCGAGCCTGAACTCGCTGCCCTCCGCGCACTGTAGGGCCAAGCACCGAGGATGGCCGGGTTCGTACGGATCTCCGTGGACGTTCCTGGCCTCGTCGCGGCAATCGTTGGCTACCTCAATGACCCTCGGCCGGACCGAAATGCACACCATCCCCACCTCCTGTCTGACGACATTGAGCAGGCACTTGGGCTTACCCAAGACCTGCTCGAATGCCTCGTGCTTGACGGCGTGTCCCATGCCGACGATGTCGAACCACTGGTGGCCCACTTAGTGGCCTATGGCGCAGGCCCTGGACACCATGGGGACACCGCGTCGCTCAGCTGAGTCGATGCTTGGCACGTTAGTTTTCTGCCGCCCTTCGCCGACGCGCCTTGGTCGGGTTTGGATTGGCGAGCGGGGTCCCGATGAGGTCGAAGAGGCCCGGTCCCGGCTCCTGTGTCCCACCCCCGTCGTCGTCAAATGCACCCGGAGGAGCGGTGGGGATGGTGAACCAGATTGTGGTGCCTTGCCCCTCGCCGGCACTCTCGGCGCCGATGGTGCCCCCATGCACGTTCACGATGTGCTTGGCGATCGCGAGACCGAGTCCGGTGCCCACCGAAGCGCGAGATCGATCGGTCTTGTAGAAGCGTTCAAAGAGCCGCGGGAGTTCGTCGGGCGGGACGCCGACGCCGGTGTCCGATACCGCGAAGCGCACTCCCGCCGTAACCCGTGAGGCCGTGAGCGACACTGCACCTCCGCGGGGCGTGAACTTGATGCCGTTCTGGACCAGGTTCAGCAGGACCTCCCCAATCCGCAAGGGATCAGCATGTACGGTCGGCAGGCCGTCCTCAACCGCGATGCGAAGGTCGATTCCCGACCGGGCAGCCTGGGTCCGGAGCCGCCGTTGCGCGCTATTCAGGATCGGGAGCGCCGCCACGGGCACGCGGTTCACTGGCGCCTGCCCTGATTCGATAAGCGACAAGTCAAGAACACCGAGCACCAGTTGCGTGAGGCTGTCAACTTCGTCATGCATGAGCCGGAGGAACTCAAGTCGCGCCTCAGGATCGTCGATCGCACCCTCTTCCAAGGTCTCGACCAACGCCTTCAGCGACGTGAGCGGTGTCCTCAACTCGTGGGTGACGTTTGCCACGAAGTCGCGGCGAATCGTGTCAGCCCGTCTGAGCTCCGTCTCATCGGCAAGGTAAATGACGCCTGGCATGCCCTCGCATGCGCTTCCATTCTCACTGTCGCCACCGACAAACGGCACCGCGGTGACCCGAACGATCCTCGGGCTCGCTGCGTGGCGGCTCGGGGGGTCAGGCATGGCGATCGGCAGCAGACTGACTTCGCGAGTCACGGATGACTGGCTCAGCCACGCGTCGGCCATAACGGCGGCCACGCGGCTGTCGCGGGCCACGTCAGCGATGGTCATCCCAGCGGGCGATGGGTCATCGTCCTCGATCTCGAGGATCCGTGCGGCCTCCGCATTGACCCACTCGACGCGCCCGTCATCACCAACGCCAATTGCGCCTTCGGTCGCGGCCTCAAGGACCCGGTTCGCCCGCCTGCTTGCACGCAGGGACTCGGCGAGCGAATCGCGCACACTGACTAATGAGGCCTCGGCCTGTTCGCGGGCATGCGCCTCGCGTACGTGCAACTGCTCAAGCAGCTCTACTCGCGCCTCAAGCTCTGCAACTCGGCCAGCCGCGGCATGGAGGATGGCTTCTGCCTCGGCGTTCCCTCGATCGACAAGTCCTGCCCCAAGGAAGCCGAACGCGACGGCACCGAGCGCGATCGCGACGATTACGGACGCGCCAATATCGGCACCGACGCCACCAGTCTGCGCGACAATAACGACTGCTGCGCCGCCGAGCCAGGCAGCGAGGGCGAGTATGGCGACGGGGTTTCGCAAGTCGGGGCGCATCACACTCCACCCTCGAAGTCACTGCGGCGGGGAAGCAGCGCAATCCAGCGTATCGGGGGACCGTCCCCAACGGTGTCCCGCAGATTAGCCTCTCACGCCTCGTGAAAGGGAAGTCGCGATCAGGAGGGTGCAGTTCGACTGCAACGCCAATTGGCCACGAACTCGCATCGCGCGGCAACACGATGGTGGTAGGTTGTAGCCATGGGTTCGCGGATCCTGCTCATCGAAGACGAGCCGGCCATCTCAGCCAGTATCGCGTACAACCTGCGGCGCGAGGGTCACTCCGTGACGACCGCCGCTGACGGCGCACTTGGCCTCGACTTGGCACGCCAGGAAGTCCCCGACCTCGTCATCCTTGACGTGATGCTGCCCAGGATGGACGGTTTCGAGGTATGCCGAAACATCCGCCAGTCGGCAGCGGCGGAGTTGCGTCAGGTGCCGATCATCGTGGTCACGGCCCGCACTGACGAAGGCGATCGGGTGATCGGACTCGACCTGGGTGCTGATGATTACGTTGTGAAGCCGTTCTCGATGCGCGAGCTGACGGCCCGCACGAAGGCGCTTTTGAGACGGTCGTCCCCGGCCGGCAAGAAGCGCGGCGCGGTAACACCACTCGCATCCGGTGGCATCGTCCTTGACGTCGAAAACCGGCGCGCCACCCGAAACGGACGCGCCATCTCGCTGAAGCCGCGAGAGTTTGATCTGCTCGCGTGCTTGATGCAGGCACCCGGTCGGGTATTCAGCCGAGAGGACTTGCTTGACCGCGCCTGGGGTACCGACTTCGTTGGTGACCTCCGGACCGTCGACGTGCACGTGCGGTGGCTTCGGGAGAAGCTCGAGGACGACCCGGCCAAGCCGAAATTCATCGAGACCATTCGCGGCGTCGGCTACCGGATTCGCGCCGAGCGATAGCCGCTTCACCCCGAACGGCGCCGACGTACAATCTCCGCCCGGGGCCTCCCCGGCGCGAACCTCACATCTCGCGCGTCGCCGGTCCCGCCCGAGCGAAGGAGACGCGTGATGGCTACCCCGCCGCCGACCCAAGGTCGCGTGACCGACCCGAGGCACCAGAGCCACATCCAGTTGGACGGGCGCGACCGGATTGCCGCGCGTGCGATGTTGCACGCGATCGGGTTCTCGAACGACGACCTGCGACGACCGATCGTCGGTGTCGCCCATTCGTGGATCGAAACGATGCCCTGCAATTGGGGCCTGCGTCGCCTCGCGGAGCAAGTCAAGAAGGGAATCCGCGAGGCGGGGGGCACCCCAATGGAACTGAACACCATCGCGATCAGTGACGGGGTCACGATGGGGACCGAAGGCATGAAGGCTTCCCTCGTCTCGCGCGAGGTGATCGCCGACTCCATCGAACTCGTCGCGCGCGGTCACATGTTCGACGCCCTCATCGTCCTCGTTGGGTGCGACAAGACGATCCCGGCCGGCGCGATGGCGCTGCTGAGACTGAATATCCCCGGGGTTGTCCTCTATGGTGGACCGATCAACCCGGGGCGCTTTCGGGGCAAGGATGTCACGATCATCGACCTGTTCGAGGCGGTCGGCGCACATGCCGCCGGCAAGATGTCCGACGAGGATCTCGACGAGATCGAAAACTGCGCGATCCCGGGTGCCGGCGCTTGCGGCGGCCAGTACACCGCAAATACGATGGCGATGGCGCTTGAGTTCCTCGGGCTTGCCCCACTCGGCACCGGAGATGTCCCGGCGGTCGACAAGGCCAAGGATCAGGTTGGCGTTGAGGCAGGGCACCTTGTCATGGATGTCCTCAAGCGAGGAATCCGCCCGCGCGACATCGCCACCCCCGCAGCATTCGCCAATGCCATCGCTGGCGTGTGCGCCTCGGGCGGCTCGACGAATGCCGCCCTGCACCTGCCGGCGATGGCCCATGAGGCGGGCTTCGAACTTACCCTCGACGCGTTTGACGCGATTTCAAAGGCGACGCCGCTGATCTGCGACCTCAAGCCCGGCGGCAAGTACGTTGCGGTCGACCTGCACAAGGCCGGGGGCACCCGTCTCGTGGCGCAGCGCCTCATCGAGGCGGGCAAACTCGACGGCACCTGTCAGACGGTAACTGGCCGTTCCCTCGCCGAGGAAGCCGCGCAAGCACAGGAGACCCCCGGCCAACCGGTGGTGGTGCCGGTTGCCTCGGCGATCAAGCCGACTGGGGGCATCGTCGTCCTCAAGGGCAACATTGCCCCAGAGGGTGCCGTGATCAAGGTCGCCGGCTACGACCGCACCTATCATCGAGGCCCGGCTCGCATCTGCGAACGCGAGGAGGAAGCGATGGCCGCCGTCACCGGCGGTCGGATCAAAGCCGGCGACGTCGTCGTCATCCGCTACGAGGGGCCGCGCGGCGGCCCGGGCATGCGCGAGATGCTCAGCGTGACCGGTGCGATCAACGGCGCCGGGTTGAGTGCGTCCGTCAGCCTGATTACCGACGGACGATTCAGCGGCGGTACCCACGGGTTCATGGTCGGTCACGTCTCGCCGGAGGCGGCTCTCGGTGGCCCCATCGCCGCAATTCACGAGGGTGACATCGTCACCATCGACATTAAGGCCGGGACAATCGACATCGACGTCAGCGACGCCGAGATCGCGGCGCGGATGGCCTCGTGGAAGCGACCTGCCCCGAATTACGTCAGCGGCGTCTTCGCCAAGTACATGGCCCAAGTCTCAAGCGCAGCCAAGGGTGCGATCACAAGTTCACCCGACCTGACGTAGCACTGTCACATCAGTGGCACCCCGTGCGCGTCGCGGGCGGGGTGCTCAAGGTGCTTGGGGGATCACCACCGGGAACGGGCCGCGGCACTGGCCGGTCCGACGCCTAGTTCGCCCGTGTCGCCCGAGGCAACGCAGTCGTGGAAGCGACGTCGCGATACGCCGTGCGAACGTCACGGATTGTCTCCAGTCGCGCAAGCAGGCGACTTAGTTGGGGCAGGGTCGCAATCTCGACTGTGGCGAAGATCGTCGCCACCTGTTCATTGCCGTCGACGATGACTTGCGACCCGATGATGTTCAGCTTCTCCTCGGCGACGACAGAGGCGACGTCACGAAGCAGCCCGGGCCGGTCAACAGCCTCGACGCGTACGGTCACCGGGTACGCCTGCGCGCCGGTGCGACCCCATTCCACTTCGATGAGGCGATCCGGTTCGTCCTCTCCGACAACGTTCCGGCAGTCGGCGCGATGGATGGTCACGCCTCGCCCGCGCGTGATGTACCCCGTGATGGAATCCCCGGGCACTGGCCGGCAGCACGTAGCCATCCGCGTCAACAGGTCACCGACACCCATCACCTTTACCGCGCCGGAAGTGTTGGCAGCGGTCGTCGGCGCTGCGACGTCCGGAAGGACCGGGAACTCGGGAACCTGAACCGCCCGCAGGCCGAGACGACCGATGACCGTCTGCAGCCCTGCGCCGCCGTAACCCACCGCGGCAAGCAAGCCATCGGCGGACGGATAGTTCATGGCCTCGGCAACGGTCTCAAGCTGCGCGTCGCCAACAACCGACAACCCATCAGTCCCCAGCCGCTTCAGCTCCTTGTCAAGCAGCTCCTTGCCCCGCGCGATGTTGTCGGCCCGCTGTTGTTGCTTGAACCACTGCCGGATCTTCTCGCGCGCATGGCCAGTCCGGACGACGGTCAACCAGTCCCGGCTCGGGCCATGTGAGGCCTTGGTCGTCACGATCTCGACGATGTCACCGTTTTTCAGTTCGTAATCGAGCGAAACGAGCTTGCGGTTCACGCGCGCCCCGATGCATCGGTGACCGACGTCAGTGTGGATGCGGTACGCGAAGTCGAGCGGAGTGGCGCGCGCCGGCAGGTCCTTGACCTCGCCCTTCGGCGTGAAGACGAAGACCTGATCCTGGAAGATGTCCATCTTGACCGTCTCGACGAACTCCTGCGCCGTCGAGAGCTCTTGCTGCCACGTCATCAACTGACGCAACCACGCCAGCTTGGCCTCGAATTGCGGGTCGGCTTGCCCGGACCCCTCCTTGTAGCGCCAGTGCGCCGCGATGCCGTGTTCAGCGACTCGGTGCATGTCGTGCGTGCGGATCTGAACTTCAAGGAACCTGCCGGACGTACCAACCACCGCCGTGTGCAGCGACTGGTACATGTTGCCCTTGGGCATCGCGATGTAGTCGTCGAACTGCCCCGGCACGGGGGGCCAGAGGCTATGCACGATCCCTAATGCGGCATAGCACTCCGGGACGGTATCGACGACAACCCGCAGCGCCAGCAAGTCATACAACTGATCGAAGCTTCGCCCAGTCTTCTCCATCTTGCGATAGATGCTGTAGATGTGCTTCGGGCGCCCGCTGACTTCCGCCCGGATACCGGTCCTTGCGAGCTGATCGACAATCGTATCGATCGACGTCGCCACATGGTTCTCACGACCGCGCCGCGTATCGTTGAGCAGGCGCTTGAGTTCTTGGTAGCGCTCAGGTTCGAGGTGATAGAACGCTGCGTCCTCAAGCTTCCACTTGAGTTGCCAAATGCCAAGGCGATGCGCTAGCGGCGAGTAGATTTCGAGCGTCTCGCGCGCGATGCGCTGTCGTGCCTCCGGCTTTTTGCCATCAAGCGTCCGGACGTTGTGCAAGCGGTCGCACAATTTGATCAAGACGACTCGGATGTCCTCCGCCATCGCGAGGAACATCTTGCGCAGGTTCTCAGCCTGCTGCTCCTCCATGCTGTTCCAGTGGATTCGCGAAAGCTTGGTCACGCCGTCGACGAGTCGGGCAACCTCGCTCCCGAACTCCTCGCGAAGGGCGTCGACGGTGACACCCGTGTCCTCGATGACGTCGTGCAGCAGGCCGGCGGCAATCGTCGCCCGGTCAAGCTGCAGCTCCGCGAGGACCATCGCTGTCGCGAGCGGATGCTGGATGTACGGTTCGCCCGACCCGCGGAACTGCCCTTCGTGGCGCCGTTCGGCAAACCGGTACGCACGCTCGACCAAACCGAGGTCGACATTGCCCGGAAGGTAGGTCCGAATCGCAACCAGCAGCTCGTCGAGGCAGCCCAACGGGCGGCGCGACTGCTCCTCAGTCTCGATGCTCGGTTCGGTCCCTACGACGGCAACGGCTTCGGACATCGGCACTGTGACAGGCCCCAGTGCCACGCGCGCGCAGCGTGGCGAGCGGCACCAACGCGCACCGCCCTGAGACAGGATAGCGCGCGACCACCTTGGCGCGACACGCCCGCGGCCAGCCTTCGCACTCATCACCGGCGTCGCCCGACTGGGCCGGTCTCGAACAATGGCAGGCGCACCCCGGTTACTCTTTAAAGCTATCCGGCGGCTCAAACGCCAATCCCCCGGCGTCGGCCGGGACATCGCCATCGTGACAGGACACCCATGTTCCAGGACCACGCCCGCATCACCGTCCGCGCCGGGAACGGTGGGGACGGATCGATGCACATGCGTCGCGAGAAGTACGCCGCCCTCGGGGGCCCCGACGGCGGTGATGGCGGGCGCGGTGGTTCCGTCTATCTTGAAGGCGACCCAAGCCAAAACACGCTCTTGTCGTTCCGGCACCGACGCAACTACGCGGCCACCTCGGGTACAGGCGGGGGCCGACGCAACTGCCACGGAAAGGCGGGCGACGACCTGGTCATCAAGGTGCCGCTCGGCACCATCGTGCGCGAGTTCCACACCGGAGCCGACATCGCCGACATCGTTGAACCCCGCCAACGGGTCATGGTCGCGCGCGGCGGCAAGGGCGGCCTCGGGAACACCCACTTCAAGACATCCGTACGCCAGGCTCCCGACTTCGCGCAGCGGGGTGAGCCGGGCGAGGAGCGCGAGATTGCCCTCGAGTTACGCCTGATCGCCGACGTCGGCCTTGTTGGTTACCCCAACGCCGGGAAGTCGTCGCTCCTCGCGGCGGTCACGGCGGCGCAGCCAAAGGTGGCGGCCTACCCGTTCACGACCCTCGAACCGATCCTCGGGGTCGTCGCAATGGACGACGACGGATTCATCCTCGCCGACATTCCCGGCCTGATCGAGGGTGCGAGCGAGGGAGCCGGCCTCGGCCTGCAGTTCTTACGTCACGTCGCCCGCACGCGCCTGTTGCTGCATGTCGTCGACCTCGCTGACACGGACTGCCGGGGCGATGCCATCGCCGACGTCGATCGCATCAACGCCGAACTGGCGTCATACGCCGCCGACCTCGCCACACGCCCGCAGCTGGTCCTTGCAAACAAGATGGATACCCCCGAGGCTCAGGCGGCGTGGCCGAGATTTCGTGCTGAGATGAACCGACGGGGCGTGCGGTGCTTCCCAATATCGGCCGCGGGGCGCGAGGGACTCGATGCGGTTGTCCGCGCAACGGCCGCACGCCTTTCCGAACTCCGGACCGAGGAGGAAGCGACGAAGCGCGCGGCACTTCACTCCTTCGCGACCGAGGGTTCGTTCGCGCGATATGAACCGGCGCCTGCGATGCCTGACCGCAGCTTCCGACTGGAGGCGACACCCGAAGGGTTTCTCGTCTCGGGCGATGCGGTTGACCGGCTCGTTGCAATGATCGACGTCGGGTTGGTCGCGACCCAGCCGTACCTTCGGCAGCGACTCCGCCAACTCGGCATCACCGAGGCCCTGCTCGCGGCCGGAGTTCGCACCGGAGATACCGTGTATCTGGCGCACGAACGAATCAGATGGGGCCCACCCGAAGCCCCGCCCCGGCGGCGCACTGCCTTGGCACGGAAGACCGGGGCCGGGTAAGCGCCCGGACCTTTTGAGCTAGAACGCCCCTCTTCCCCGAAGAACGACTGGAATCGTGCGCAGCAGGATTGCGATGTCCAACCACGGCGAGTAGTTCTGGATGTAGTACAGGTCGTACTCGACGTTCTCGTGCAACGGGCGGTCGCTCCGACCATTCACCTGCCACCACCCGGTCATGCCGGGCGGCGCCGCGAGACGCTTTCGCTGCCAAGGCTCGTAGCGTTCCACGATCCACGGCTGCTCAGGGCGGGGCCCGACCAGGCTCATTTCCCCCACGAGCACGTTAAACAGGTTCGGAACTTCGTCAAGCGACCACCGTCGCAGGAACCGCCCGAGCCTCGTCACGCGTGGGTCGTCGCGCGACTTCAGGACCCGTTCCCGCTCCGAACCGACACGCATGGTCCGAAACTTCCACATCCGGAACTCGCGCCCATTCTCGCCAACGCGATCCAATCCGACGAAGGCGGGACCCGGGTCATCGAGTGAAATGGCGAGGGCAATCAAGGCGATCGCTGGGCCGAGGATCACGAGGCCAATCCCGCCGATGGCCAAGTCGAACGCGCGCTTGATCACCCGATCGGTGCCAACAATTGCAGGGTCGCGTATCCCGATCAGGGGAACGCCCCAGAGGTTCTCGACCCGAGCGCGCGCGGCGATCATCGAGAACCGTTCGGGCACGATCCGCACCCGCACCGGCAAGGGCAAGAGCGCGAGCGCAACCTGCACCGTCTCCTGATGGCGATCAGGCGGCAACGCGACGATCACCTCGTCAATCGCATGCGCCAGCACGATTGCCGCGGCATCATCCGGTCTGCCAAGACGCGCGATGCCGTCCATCTGGTCGCTTGGTCCGATGTCGTCCGCGGCGAACCCCACGACCGCAAGCCCCGCCCACGGGCGGGCAACCATGAGCGACGCCACCTCGCGCGCGGTTGCACCCCCGCCGACGACCAGCACGCGACTGCCGTGACCGCCGGTCGCCAACCATGTCATCGTCAGGCGAGCGACCAGGCGCACATTCACAAGCAGGACGAGGTCAAGGGCGACGAAGTACGCGAGCAATAGGCGTGAGATGAACCGGAACTCGAAGACGTAGAAAAACCCGACCAAGGCCAATGAGGCGACGGCCACGCCAGGAACGACTGCCCCAATCTCGTCCGCCAAGGCACGAGTACGCCTAGTGTCGTAGGCACCGAACGCCCGCAGGGCGACTGGCCACAGGATGCACACCGCGAGATAGATGGGCGCTCGAATAAACCGCTCAATCTCGACCGGGTCGCCGATTGGCAAATCCCTACGCGCCCAATCGGCGATGAAGAGCGAGAGGCACGTCAGGACAACGTCACCGACCAGCAGGCCAATTCCCCACCATCGTGCAAGGTTGCCGACCATCTACGCCTTGGAACGTACCGGATTTGCTGTCATCGTCGTCCGGACCGAGCGCGGCAGCACGCATCGCAAACTCGAGTCGTGCTCGATCCTACTCCCCGGAACTGGCAACCGTTCGGTAAACCCTCGCCGTCGCCTCGACCATCGTGTCAATAGAAAATCGTCGCACGACGTCCTCCCGCCCCGCGGTCGCAAGCGCGGCCGCCCGCTTGGGGTCGCGAAGCATCGACAGCACCTGGGACGCCAGACCTTCCACGTCGCCTACCGGGGAGAGCAACCCGGTCACCCCGTGGCGCACCACGTCGCGCGTGCCAGTCACGTCGGTCGCGACAACTGGGACGCCGACGGCAAGGGCCTCGATCAGGCTATACGGCAGGCCCTCAAATCGGGAGGTCAGCAGGAAGACGTTCGCCCCGGCGACGAGGCGCCGGGCATCGGGACGGTAGCCAACAAAGTCGACACGGTCTGCGATTCCGAGGCGATGCGCCTCGTCCCGCACTTCCTGTGCCGTCTCACCACCCCACACCCAAACAAAGCGGACGTCCGACCGCGACGCCGCGATGCGCGCCGCCACCCGCAACCACGTCGAAGGATCCTTCTGGGGCGTCATGCGCGCGACGGTCATGACCACCGGACTGGTGTCCCAACCCTCCTCGGCACGCGCGCGCACGCCATCAGCCGACGTCGGCATCGTGGTGGGATCGATGCCATTTGGGATCGCAACCGCACGTTCCCGAGGCACGACGCGCCGTCGCCACGCCACCTCCGCTTCCGTCGGAGAGACGCCAATCACCCGGTCCGTGGTGAGTCCGAGAATCCGTTCGACGGCAAGAAAGCCACGCCGACGTGCAGGCGATCCGTCCAGAAAGGCGAAACCGTGCGGGGTATACACCACGGCGGGGCGACGGCCCCACAATCCGGCCACCAACACGGCGAGGCGCGCCACAGCGCCACCGATTGCCGAGTGTGCGTGCACGACATCGATCCGTGGCGAAGCCTCGCGGATCATCCGTGCCAACGTGCCGATTGCCTCCGCGTTGACCCGCGACGCGACCTTTCGCTCCATGGGGAGCGGGCGCAACGGGATGCCCGCCATCGAAAGGTCGTCCCAGAACGACGTGTCACCGTGTGCCTCGGCACGAACGCGCGGGCACGCGACCTCGACGTGCCACCCACGGGCGTGCAGTCCGACCGACAACTCGTGAAGGTGGCGCTTCGTGCCGCCGATGGTCGCTTCCATGACCATCATCACGCGCGGTCGACCGTCGCCGCTCACGGCCTCCGCTGCCCTCCGCCGGCGCCAGGGACGAGCGACGCATCCAGCGCCGGCGTCGGTGGCACGTCGTCCGGGAAAATCGTCGCCGGGTTCATGATCCCAGTGGGGTCCAGGGCGCGCTTGATCGCGCGCATCGCGTCGAGGGCCGGGCCGTGCTCACGGGGCATGTACGGTGCCCGCGCCGCGCCGACACCGTGTTCCCCAGTCACCGTTCCCCCGACCTCCAGCGCCAACTGGTGGATCGCGTCGGTCAACTCCACAACCCGACGCACGTTGTCAGGGTCGCGCCCATCGACCAACACTGCCGGGTGCAGGCTTCCGCCTCCGATGTGCCCGTACGTTGCGACCGGCACGTCATGCCGGTTGCTGAGGTCCTGGATCGCCCGCAGGACTGCAGGGATCCGGTCGACCGGGACGCAGATGTCCTCGCCGGCGTACGCGCGCGTGCTCCCCGGGCGCAAGGCCCCCACCGCCGCACCGACGACCGACCGTGCCTCCCACAGCCGCGCAATTCGTGCCTCCTGATCCGACCACTCGACGCCAGTCGCCAACGGTCGGACCGCTGCCGTCACCTGTTCCGCATCCCATCGCACGCCTGCGGGGTTGCCGTCTACCTCGAACAAGAGCATCGCTTCGACTTCCGGCAAGTTGAGCGTTGGACGGTAGAGGTTCGCCGCACGCAGCGATCTCGCATCGAGAATCTCGATCGCCGATGGCGAGATGCCTGCACGAAAGACCGCCTGGACCGCTTCACCCGCGCGCTCAAGCACGTCGAAGAGTGCGAGAACCATCGCCCGCGCCTTTGGTCGAGGCATCACCTTGAGGCGCAGGCGCGTGATAACCCCAAGCGTCCCTTCGGCACCGACCAAGAGTTTCGTCAACTCGTAGCCAGAGGCCGACTGCTTCGCGCGACTTCCCGCCGACCCAGTCTCGATTGTCGTTCCGTCCGGCAGGACCACGTGGAGGCCGAGGACCCACGCCGCCGTGGGTCCGTACTTCACGGCACGCACGCCGTGGGCATTGGTTGAGGCCATCCCGCCGATGGTGGCCATCCGGCTTGACCCGGGGTCCGGAGGAAAGATCAATCCATCGGCGGCGAGCACCTCGTTCAGGCGCGCATGGACCACGCCCGGTTCCACAACCACCTGGCCATTCGCGACGTCGACCTCGAGAATGCTGTCCATCGCATTCATCGCGAGGACGATCCCGCCGCGAAGGGCAACGCACCCGCCACCCGCCCCACTCGCCGCCCCGCGTGGCGTCACCGGGATTCCGTGCGCCCGCGCGTGGCGCATGACCGCAACGACATCGGCCGCTGTTCGGGCCACGACCGCCACGTCAGGGACGACCGGCGCAAGCTGGGTAAGGAAGGATGCGTCGTAGGCGAACGTCTCCAGGTCTGCCGGGTCCGAGAGCACCTCGCCGTCGACGACGACTCGCCGAAGGTCCGCGGCAAGCGCGAGGCGTTCGGCACGGGACATGCGAGCCGCGACCCCGATTGCCGCTTGCTGCAGGTGGCTCCCGATCCGAACGGTCATCGCGACGATTCAGGTGTGAGCGCCAAGTCAATCAGGTCGACGAGGTGCATGACCCTGACGTCCGACCCGGCCCGCGCGAGGCTCGCCTGCATCTGGAGATGGCACCCCGGGTTTGCCGTCACCATGATCGTAGCCCCAGTCTCGCTGATCGCCGCTGCCTTCCGGTCGCCGAGCGTCCGCGCCATCCCCGGGTGGGTGACGTTATAGACGCCCGCACTGCCGCAGCACAGGGCCTTGTCGGGCAGGTCGCGGAGCGTCACCCCAGGAATCTGCCGGATCAGGTCGCGCGGTGGGACGGTCACCTTCTGGGCATGGGCGAGATGGCAGGCATCTTGGTAGGTGACAACGATGCTTCCCCCGGTGAGACGGTGCATCACCGGGAGCTCACGGGTTACCAGGTATTCCGAGATGTCTCGGACCCGCGCCGAGAACGCCGCGGCGCGCCCGGCCCACAGCGGGTCAGCGGCGAACAGGTGGCGGTACTCCTTCATCATTGCCCCGCAGCCGGCGGCATTCACGATCACCGGCGCGTCTCCGTCGGTCTCGAACGACTCGATCACACTGCGCGCAAGGCGCAACGCACCGTCGAGGTCGCCGCCGTGCGCGTGCAATGCCCCGCAACAGCCCTGCCCGGCCGGGCACGTCACGTCGCAGCCTGCCTTGTTGAGCACGCGCACGGTGGCATGAGCAGTCGCACCGAACGCGGTCGACATCACGCACCCGGCGAAGATGGCAACAGATTCGCGGTCGGGAGATGGCAGATCGGTCGGCAATATTTGGCCAACCGGCACCAGGAAGTCGGGGTCAAATACCGGCAGCAAGTCATCCGCATCGCGCAGGCCGAGGAGCCGAACGATCCCCAAAGCCCGTGCCATCGTCCGCAAGCCGGACACACGGTAGAACCAGACCAGCCAGACCACGGCGCGAAAGCGGGGCATCGAAGGGAATAACCACTCAAACACCGCAGCCCTCAGCACTCGCGCCACGAGCCCGCGCTTCGGGACGACCCCCGAATCTCGAGACGCCTCGACTGATGCCCGGAATGCGACCTGCAGGGGTTCCATGTGGACGCCAGCTGGGCAGACGGCGGTGCAGGCGTCGCAGGCCAGACAACTCTCCTCACGGTCGATCAGGTCATCGGTCAACGGCACTCGCCCCTCGACGAGGGCACGCATCAGCGCAATCCGACCGCGAGGCCCCTCACTTTCGTGCCCGGAAACAACGTACGTCGGGCATGACGTGAGGCACAGACCACAACGCACACACGCCGACATGTTCGCGTACTCGGCATCGAGAAGCGCCTGGGCCGTCGCCGGTAGGTGTTTCTCGGCCGGGACGTCATGCTCAGGCAAGCCACGAGCAGCGATCGTGTAGCGATGGTTGTCCGTTGAAAGCCGGTCTGTCGTCGACATCGCGGGGGTGGGCCTCCGTCGTGCGGCGAGGCGATCCGGGTCAAGGGTCGGCGGACCCACAACGATGGTACGGCGACGCCGTCAGGAAGCACGCCGCGCCAGAACGTCGCGGTAGATCGCGATGGTCTCGTCAACCATGCGCGACGCTCCAAACCGTTCGCGCACCCGCCGGTATCCGGCAACGCCCATGCGTCCACTGAGCGGGCGATCTGACAGGACACGCACGATCGCCGAGGAAAGACCTACGACATCACCGGGTTCGACGAGGATGCCGCTCTCACCATCTGCCACGACCTCGGGCACCGCCGACACCCTTGTCGCGACAACTGGCCTCGCCGCGGCCATCGCCTCCGCGAACACGAGGCCGAAGCCCTCCCATCGGGACGCCATCGCAAACACGTCGCAACTGGCCATCAGCAACGGCACGTCCGTTCGGACGCCCGCAAACGTCACACGCCCGGCAAGATCTGGCGATGTCGCACGTCCCTTCACCGAGGCGACGAAACGCTCATCTCCCTGTTGCGCCCCACCAACGATCAGCAGGTGCGCTCGAGGGCGCGCCACGACCACCGTCGCCATGGCGTCGAGAAGGTCCGGCCATCCCTTCTGCGGGTCAAGTCTCCCAACCCCCAAGACGAGTTCGGCGCGGTCCGGGATGCCAAGCTCCGCACGCACTTCTGCTCGCCTCTCGGCCCCGAGGTCAATCGGACGCGCGAGGTCGATACCGTAGTACACGCGCCGGATGCGGTCGGCGGGAGCGCGCCCGACGGTGGTGACGTATTTCGCCACGTGGTCCGAGCAGCAGATGATCGCGTCGTCGGCACGCGATAGGTAGCCGTGAACGCGCGCAACCACGGGGCGTCGCAGGGCCGCTTCATCGTTGTGCTTGCTTGAGATGATCGCCTGAGGCATCGCTCGAGAACGACCGACACGTGCAAGCCACCCTACGCCCGCTCCAAGTGCATCTGCCTTCAGTAAATGAGTGTGCAGGACATCCGGCCGCGTCGATGTGATTGCCGCCATCACCCGCCCTGCGACGCCGACGATCCCGTCAACTCCGCGCCCGAAGCCATCGTCGCCAGCGATGCCGATCGGGATTGGCAGACCGCCCAGCGAGTCGCCATTCCTGTGGTTGGCGGGAACGAAGTCCGGCACCATCTCGGCGTCCTTCAGGTACGCCACTTCCACATGGTGCCCGCGGGCGCGCTGCCCTTTGACCAACTCAAGCAAGTGCGTCTGCGCCCCGCCCCGGGCGAGCGAGGTAATGACGTGCAGGATCCGCAGCTCATTGCCGTCTCGTTTCGAAGGAGACGCATGGGTTGTCACCATCGGTTACGCCTATCTCGATGCCGAGCCGGTGATCTCAGCAACGACGTGCGCGACCCCCTCGATAAATGACGTCTTCGCGCGGCCCGGGCCAAAGACCTGTGCCATTCGCGTCACATCGCCGATGGTGTCGCCACCCGTGGCACCAGGCGCCTCCTCAAACACCGGCGCGACGCCGAGGGCGTTCCCGGCGTGTGCAGCGATCTCGGCGATGGTCAGCACTTCGTCACCGCCCACGTTGATCACGTGGTCTCCGATCAGCTGGGTCGCGTCCGCGATGACGCCGACGAGGTCTGCAACGTAGATGGGGTTGATGCGCGGACGACCGCCCTCCCGGAGTGACACCGGCGTGCCGTTCCGGACCCGGCCTACGATGCCCGGCACCATGCGTGCACGTTGGCCCGGCCCGTACGGCGCGAACAGACGCAATGCGACCGTTGCCATGTACGGGGCGTACGCCCCAACGATCCGTTCGGCGGCAACCTTCGTCGCCGCGTACGCGCCAACGCCTGCCACCGGGTCGCCCTCGCTCCACGGACGATCACCGGTACCGTAGACCGATCCGGTTGAGGCAAGAACGAACGTATGCGCCCCGGCCCGACGCGCCCAGTCGAGCAAGCGGGCGGTCGACCCGGCATTCACCTCCCACAGGTCGGCAGCACCATCCGGGAATGACACATTTGCCTGTGCGAGATGCACCACTGCGTCGATGGACTCGGGGAGGAGCGTCGCCACGTCGCGCGCCCGCAGGTCAGCGACGATCGTCCGCACTTCATCGGCGGGGGCAAATCGCGCAAGTCGCTCGCCGTGGTGCGCAAGGGCAAAGACTGTGTCTCCCCGGGACGCCAACACCGGGACAAGGTGCGTGGCAACGAAGCCCGTCGCACCGGTAACGAGGACTTGCATCGCACGCGTGGCCTTCCCGGGACTGCCCAACTACTCGACCGGGGCGCGCCCGTGGAACTGTTCCTCCACGACCCGGCGGAGGCCTTCGGCCAACGGCACCGTCGCCTGCCATCCGAGCAGTCGCCCGGCCTTCTCGCTTGAGCCGACGCGGCGCACCATCGGTACTTGGACGTCACGAAACTCCGGAACCAATCCCGCGCCTGTTAACTCAAGGAGGGCCAGAGTGACGTCCTTAACGGTCTTTTCCTCGCCGCTGCCCACGTTGAAGACCTCGTCAGCAACCTCCGCCTCCATCGCCCGAACGGTCGCGCCTGCCACGTCATCGACGAAGACGAAGTCGAACGACTGCGACCCATCACCATTGATCAGCGGCGCCTGGCCCGAAGCGATGCGATTCAGGACGGAGTCAACGAGGCCGAATCCCGCGTGCGGTCCGTACACGTTCATGTAGCGCAGGGTCACGCAGGGCAGGCCGAACATCCCACTGAAGGCGCGAACAAGCGCCTCTCCCGCAATCTTGGACGCCCCGTAGATGTGCCGCGAGTTGAGCGGGTGGGTCTCATCCATCACTTCAAGGGTGTCGCCGTAGACCGACGACGCCGACGAGAATACGAGGCGCTTCACACCCGCGTCGCGCGCCGCCTCGAGCACGTTGAACGTACCGTTGACGTTGACCTCAACGCAGAGCCGTGGATTGGCTCCAGAAGGGTTCAGGGCGAGGACGCCCATGTGAAAGACCCCGTCGATACCCTCGCAGGCACGGTGGCACTGTTCAGGCGACGTAAGGTCGCCGCCAAGCACCTCAATGCCGGCATCGCTCGCGAACGCTGCGCCTCGGCCGGGCAGCTCCATCACGCGGACGCTCGCTCCGGCACGGCGCAGGCGACGCACGACGTACCGCCCAATGAACCCGCCCCCTCCCGTGACCAAGAACCGGTTACCCTGAAGCTGCACGTCCCGCGCCTTTCGTGCGATCTGGTAGCCGGGTTCCCGGCGGGCCAAGCCGCAGTGTAGCAGCGGCCCACGGCGCCTCTCTCGGTTCGGTCGCAGGCGCGCCGTAGACCGCGGCGCACGCGCGCGTCCCCGCGTTCTGGTTGGTGGCGGCCCCTTGCTGCCCTTATGCCGGCGCAACCTGTCGCCAAGGATCCAGACGCCACGATGTGCGGTATCGCCGGCACGTACAACTCATCCATTCCGCACGATCGAGCACCGACGATCCAGTCGAGAGCCACGATATCGGCAATGGCCGACGCCATTACCCATCGCGGCCCGGACGCCGATGGCTTCCTGCTTGATGGGCCGGTGGCACTGGCGAACCGGCGCCTCGCGATCGTCGACCTCTCGGTTGCCGGGCGCCAACCGCAGTTCACCTCCGACGGCCAGATTGGGATCGTCTACAACGGCGAGCTCTACAACTTCCACGCGTTGCGTTCGGAACTCACCAAGCGCGGGCATCACTTCGCTTCGGGTACCGACACAGAAGTGATCGTCCATGCCTATGAGGAGTTCGGCGACGACTGCGTGCGCCACTTCAACGGGATG
Organism: uncultured Chloroflexota bacterium; assembly: GCA_903836285.1. Classification (GTDB taxonomy): domain Bacteria; phylum Chloroflexota; class UBA11872; order UBA12225; family UBA12225; genus CAILQO01. The sequence goes on along the minus strand of CAILQO010000410.1, from coordinate 3,333 downwards.
TTTGCCTTCGCAATCTGGGATCGGCGCGCTGGCGGGCGCCTAGTCCTCGCCCGTGACCGATGGGGCATCAAGCCCCTCTACTACGCGCACGTTGGCGACACCCTGGTTTTCGGCTCCGAGGTCAAGTCGTTCCTGCACGTACCCGGGTTCCGAGTGAACCTCGATCTCGAGGCCGCCACCGAGTACCTCACCTTCCAGAACGTGCTCGGAGACCGAACGCTTTTCGACGGGGTTCGGACCCTCCCAGCCGGGTCGATGATGGTGGTCGAAGGAGATCGGGGTCCGCGCGTTACCCGGTGGTGGCAGCCACGGTTCGAGGCCACCGAGGATCGCGGCGAGGCGTGGTACCGCGCCGGCGTCAGGGAACTGTTCGAGGAGGCAGTCCGTCGGCAGCTGATGGGAGACGTCCCGGTGGGGAGCTACCTATCGGGCGGCATGGACAGCGGGTCGATCACCGCCGTCGCGGCGCGCCAGATCCCGCACCTGCACACTTTCACCGGAGGATTCCCGGTGTCCGGGTTGTCGGGCAGCGAAGCGCTGGCCGACGAGCGCGCCGCCGCCGAGTTCATGGCACGCACGATGGGCACGGAGCACTACACGGTTGTGGTGCAGTCGCACGACCTGCCACGGCTCCTCCCCGATCTGGTGTGGCATCTTGAGGACCTGCGCGTCGCGTCGAGCTATCACAACTACGCCGTGGCGCGTCTCGCAAGCCGATTCGTCAAGGTTGTCCTTGCTGGCGCAGGCGGCGATGAGATCTTCGCCGGCTACCCGTGGCGCTACGCCCATGCGGCAGGTACCACCAGCCTGGACGATTTCGCCTCGCGCTACGCCGACTACTGGTCAATCCTCGTGCCCGACTCCGAGAAGCCCGGCCTCTTCGTTGGCGACCTCGCGCGTGCGTCTCGCGGGTTCCGTGCCAAGGATCGGGTGCGCGACGTGGTAGCCGACCTTGACGACCTCGCGCGCACTGACCCGCTTCACCTTGCGATGACCTTTGAGGCGCGTACGTACTTGCAGGGCCTGTTCGTCGTCGAAGACCGGGTATCGATGGCGCATGGTCTGGAGAGCCGGGTCCCATTCCTGGACGACGACCTCGTTGACTTCGTGAGTGCGATGCCGTCGGTCTACAAGCTTCAGGACGGCACCGGGAAGCGCATCCTCCGTGATGCGATGCAGGGACTGATTCCCAATGAGATCCTCGCGGCGCGCAAGCAAGGGTTTGCGCCGCCCGAGGACACCTGGTTTCGCGAGGACCTTGCACCGTACCTGCGCGACATGATCGACGGTCCCCGGGCACGGTCGCGGGGCCTGTTCGACCCCGCTGCCTTGAACGCGGTGCTCGATACCCACGTCGCCGGTATCCGAAACCAGAAGAAGCTCCTGTGGTCGCTCGCCTGCCTCGAACAGTGGCAGCGCACCTTCATCGATGGCGACCAACCCATGACGTCTTGGTCGCGGGCCAGTTCTGCAGGAACATCGAAGTGAAGACTGCCCATTCAGGCAACATCGCAAACAATGCGTACCTTGTGTCGAAGTTCCTGCGCCGACTGGGTGAGGACGCGCACGCCTTCCACTTCCGCCACGAGTTCATCATGGGCCACCCCGAGTGGGAGGATGCCGACTTTGACGGCAACCTGGACCCCTTCGACCCACCAGATTGGCGGACGATTCCCTTTACCAACGGTTACGTGCGCCCAGACTGGGTCCACTACCTAAGTGGGCAGGTCGACCCGTACGTGCTGCCTCCGGATGCGCCAGCGGGGGCGTCGACGCGGGTAATGGCAGCAACCTATGGCGACACGACCACCGAACCGGTCGGCCTCATCAAGCGCCTTCGTCTACTTCAGGGAAGCCTTGGGCAACGCTTTTCGACACTCGCTCGCCAGGGGCAACGCACCACAGGTGAAGAGATCGAACTTCGGCTACTTCACCTCTTTCGCGACGCAGCCTCATGGGTGAGTGTCCAGCGTGTCGAACGGGGAATATTTCTCAACGACCGGCTTCGGAAGATCCGCATCGCCATTAACACGGTCCAAGCTAGCAGTCGTGCGTCAGGCGCCGGGTACGTACTCGGGCTTCGTAGCCTCCACTTCGCGCCGTACTGGCCATCGTATGTACACCTGCCCAGCGAGTTCGACCTCGTTCAGTACTACGGCCTTGAAGCAATTAAGGGTGTCCTCGTCCCTTCACGCATCCCCTTCGTGGCCTTTGAGCATTCCACGATGCGGACGCTACCGTTCGAAAACACCGTTCAGGGACGGCTTCTAAACCTCGCGTATCGAACGGCAGACGCGTGTGTCATTACGAACCCTGACGTCGTGTCTTCTGCCAAGCGGCTTGGACTGCGAGACTACCGGTTCATCCCGCATCCAATCGACGAGGTGAAATACTCGCCTCCGACCGACGGCAACGAGACAGCGATTCGGCGCGACTTGCGACAGGCAACAGGCGCCGAACTCCTGTTCCTCTGCCCCACCCGTCACGAGTGGAGCAACGCGTTCGACAGCAAGCGCAGTGACCGCGTCATCCGCGCCTTCGCGACCTACGTCAGCAACCCCTCGCATCCGAAGGCGGCGTTGGTTCTCTGCAGGTGGGGTCGGGATGTCCGCGCCAGCGAGCAGCTTATTTCCAGTCTTGGCATCGAAGCACACGTCGTGTGGAAGCCTCCGATGCACAAGACCCGCCTCCGCGACTACTACCGTTCGTGCGACGTGGTCCTCGACCAGTTCCACGAGAGCGTTGGCACCTTCGGGACGGTTACCGCGGAAGGGCTGAGTTGTGCGCTGCCGGTCATCATGTACTTCAATCCGAAAGTGCACGAGTGGTGCCTACCCGAAATGCCGCCAATTCAGACTGCGCTTACCGAAGAGGAGATCGCGTCGCGCCTCTCCGAACTCGCGCTGCAACCTGAACGTCGGCGTGCAATCGGGGAGGCATCCCGTGCGTGGATCATCAAATGGCATGGGTGGGAGCGCTGCGCCCGCGATCATCAGCAACTGCACCGAGACATCCTGGCTCGCTTCCCACGGATCTAATGCCGACTTACGGTGATATCGACCACCTCGCCGGGTGCTCCATGGCGACCTCATACGTGCGCCCCGGCCGTGTGACAACCACCTCGTAAGCGCGGTCGTGGAAGTCCAGCACGTCGTCGGATCGTGCTAGGCCAAACCGGTCCCGGTAAATGTGCGGAGACAGGAAGTACCGTCCCTGCCCAAGCAACAGCGGATCAAGGGTGAGTATCGCCTCGCCTGTGCCGCGTACTGGTCCGAATGAGGCCTCTGACTCGCGGGCATCAAACGTGGCCGCGACGACCCCATCTTCTCGATA
>CAILQO010000409.1 GCA_903836285.1 uncultured Chloroflexota bacterium | reverse complement strand
TTCCCCCCGACGGCGGCGCATCGTCTCGGGGTCGCCGGGGTAGAGGCCGGCGAAGAACTCAAGGTTTTCGGCGATCGTCAGGTCGCCATACAAGAGACGCCGGCTGGGCACGAACCCGATGCGTGATTGCACGGCGCCGGTGCATCGCATGACATCAAGTCCACCCACGAGCAGTCGTCCAGACGTCGGGCGCAACGCCCCGGCAAGCAATCGCAATGTTGACGACTTGCCTGCACCATCCGGGCCGACGAGCGCGGTCACCCGACCGGCCGCGATTGTGACCGAAAAGTCGTCGAGGGCAACCACGTTGCCAAACCGCTTGGTGACTCCATCGAGAACGACTGGCGCATAGGCATCAAATGCCGGTGGGTCAACGGACCGGAACAACGTGGCAATCACGACGGCGCCCTTCGGTTAGTTCAGATCTGTGTCAGTCGAGTGTCTTGCGGAAGCGGCTTAAACTGAAAAGGAAGATGCCGGCACTAATCAGCGTCAACATGCCGACCGTCTCGAACAGTTGCCCAAAGCCAACACCACGCATGACGATCCCGCGAATGATCCGCAGGAAGTACGTCAGCGGCAGAAGCGACCCGAGAAGGCGCATGGGCCACGGCATCGAGTCCAGCGGGAAAATGAAGCCGGAGATGATGAAGCTCGGCATGGCCGTAAAGATGCTTGCTTGCATAGCCTGCGCCGAGGTTGACGAAATGGTCGATATCAGCAAGCCCATCCCCAATGCACCCATCAGGAAGACAGCCGACAAGATCAATAACAGGACAAGGCTTCCCTGGACCTCCACACCAAAAACGATTCTGCCGATGACGATCACGGCGAAGGTATTCCAGAAGCTCACGACCAGGTACGGGAGCATCTTGCCAAGCAGGAGTTCCCACGACGAGACCGGAGTGACGATCAGCTGTTCGAACGTCCCACGTTCACGCTCGCGCACGATTGTCGACGATGTCAAGATGACCGTTAGAAGTTGAAGGATCAACCCGATGAGGCCGGGGACCATGTTCAAGGTGGCGTCGAGGCTCGGGTTGTAAAGCACCCGCGTCCGGATATCGACGCTCTGGGTTGTTCGCCCCAGTGCGCGTGCAAGGGTTGCGGCGACTTGGGCGTTTCGTGCTTGCCCAACCGACTCCGCTGCGAACAGCGCGGTCTGCGCGACATTTGGGTCAGATCCGTCGATCAGAACCTGAACGCGCCCACCATGCCCGCCTCGCATGTCTGATGAGAAGTCGGGCGCGATGACGATGCCAACCTTTGCGCGCCCAACATCAATCGCCTCCCGGGCATCAGCGGGGGCTTCGACGTACCCTGCCACGTCGAAGTACGTCGTGTTGACGAACGACTCCACAAGCGCACGGCTGTCGGCGTCGCGGGCCTGATCAACGATGACCGTCGGAATGTGGGCGACTGTGGTCCCAACCGCGAACCCAAACAGCATGAGTTGCATGAGCGGCATCGCCAACATCATGGCGAGGGTTCGGCGGTCCCGGACAATCTGCAGCGTCTCTTTATATGCAATTGCCCACAGCGATTGACCAAATCGGCGAGACGGGACCACGGAAGGCGTAGCACGTTCAGGACGGCCCGACTTCTCAGGTCTTGGCCCGCCGACGTCGAGTGTCGGCGCCACAACGTCTCGATCAGTTGACGGTGGGCGCGTCGGTGCGGTCAAGGTCATGGCAGCACTCCTCCGCACGATGCGACTTAGCGAGACTTGGCCAAGTCGATGGTCACGTCGGCAGGCATGCCCGCCTTGATCCGACCGTCCGCAGCGGCGATGGCAATCTTGACAGCAAAGACAAGATTTACTCGATCGCGCGCCGACTGCACGTTCCGCGGGGTGAACTCCGCTTGGGTCGAGATTGAGCGGATCGTCCCGGAGAATGCCTCGCCTGGGAAGGAGTCAACCGCGACGGCGACCGACTGGTCCGGACGGACGCGCCCGATGTCCGTCTCTGACACGTATGCGGTCAGCGTCAAGTCAGACGCGTCATGCCAAGTCAAGAGAGTGGCGCCGGGGACGACCGTCTCGCCAACGTGGGCGACGGTCCGCACGACGTTGCCCGCACGCGGGGCCGTCACGATTCCCTTGCCGACCTGCGCCTCAAGGACCTTGACGGACGCTTTGGCT
>CAILQO010000408.1 GCA_903836285.1 uncultured Chloroflexota bacterium | reverse complement strand
GAATCGGTCCACGTGCATAACGCTGGGGGCCTGACGAGTTTCGGCGAGACCTTCGGCACGCGCATCGGGCGGTGGCTGGCGCAACTTTCGGCCGGTGACGCACCGGCGGCCATCGAGGGGAGCGGCCTTGAGGGGCTACTCGCGCACGCGGTCGTCGAGGCGGCGATCCGTTCGCACGAGACCGGGCAGGTCGTCGTTGTGGCGGAGTTGCTGGACGAGGCCGCGCGCGCCGCGGGGTTGTCCGGGTGGTCACGATGACCGCACGGTTCCCCCTCGCCTGCAACACCGTGCTGTTCCGCGACCATCCGCTACGCGACGCCCTTGAGGCGATTGCGTGGGCCGGCTTCGATGGCGCCGAGTTGGCGTTCATCTCGGGCATGGTCGAACACGTCTCGCCGGAGATGGGTGACAGCGGCCTCGCCGAGGTGCGCGCGATGGCGGCCGACCTCGGGCTGCGCCTCTTTTCCATTGAGGTGACCCCGAACGTGCCGGATCGGGTTGCACAGGCGTGCGCCCTCGCGGCGGCGTTAGGCATCCCCGTCGTCGCCATCGGGTCGGGCGGGAAGACCGGCGACGAGGCGTCCCTCGTGGAGGCCATCGACCTCGGGCGCACGCTGGCGGAGATTGCGGGTCGCCACGGCGTGCGCCTTGCCCTGAAGCCGCACGTTGGCGCGGCGGTCTTTGATACCGCGACGGCCCGTCGTGCCCATGCCGAGATCGGGTCACCGCACCTTGGCTTGAACTTTGATCCAAGCCACCTGCATCGCGTCCCCGAGGATGTGGCCGCGGCGGCGACGGCGTTCGGCGACCTCGTGGCGCATAGTCACTTCCGCGACTGCCCAAGCCGAGTCGAACGCGGCCCCGGCACGCCCGCGCAACAGGTGCCCGGCAACGGCGAGGTGGATATCCCCGGTGTCCTGCGCGCCCTCGCGGCCACGACGTATGCAGGGCCGCTGAGTTTTGAGTGCATTGGCGCCGCCGGGTACTCGCTGGCGCACGCGACCGCCCTCGCGGCGGGGACGCGCGGCTACTTGGCACGGTGCCTGCAAGAGATCGCCTAGGGCGACCCGCCCCCCACTCGAGACCGACCGAAGGACGACGAGATGAGCACGACCGGGCGCCGCCCCAACTTGCTGGTGCTAGCCATCGACACCTTGCGCGCCGACCACCTGAGTACGTACGGCTATCCCAAGCTGACCTCGCCGCACATTGATCGGTTGGCGTCGCAGGGGGTGCAGTTCGACTGGTGCTTCGCGCCGAACGTCCCGACCACGCCGGCGTATTGCGCCATGCTGACCGGCATGGACGTCATGACGACGCGCATGGTGGCGCTGCAACCGAACGAACCGCTACCGGCGCACCTCCGGACGCTGCCCGAGTTGCTGCGCGACCTCGGGTACGCCTCGGCGTGCATTGGGTTCTCTGGGCCGGATCAAGAGGCGCGCTACCGGGGATTCGACTCGTACCACAATTACCGCGCGTGGATGCCGTGGGAGGAGCGCCCGGGCGACAAGGCGCACCAGTTGAACCTGCAAGCCCTCCCCCTGATGGAGAAGTGGGCCGCCGAGGAGCAACCGTTCCTCTTGTTCCTGCGCCACATGGACCCGCATTCGCCGTACCTGCCGCCGGCGCCGTTCGATCGCCTCTTCTACGCCGGTGAGGACGAGTGCGACCCGCGCCACCTCGATGAGCCGCACGGCATGCGCCAGGTCTTCGACTTCGCGCCGTTTGCGGAGTTCCTGAAGTCGTGGATGCCGCCGGGCATCACCGACGGGCGCTACGTGGAGGCGCAGTACGACGGTGCCATTGCGTATATGGACGCGTGCATCGCGCGGCTCTTCCAACGCCTCGAGGAGTTGGGAATCGCCGACGACACCATCGTGATCGTCACCGGCGATCACGGCGAGTCGCTACTTGAGCACCAGATCTGGTTCGACCACCACGGGTTGTATGAGCCGACAATCCACGTGCCGCTGATCATCAAGGCACCGGGTCGCCTGCCGGCGGGGTTGCGCCTGCCCGGCTACGTCGCGCATCAGGACATGTTGCCGACGATTCTCGACCTGCTTGGCGAACACGAGTTGGCGGCGTCGCTGCAGATGGACGGCAAGAGTGTCGTGCCGTTGGTGCGAGGCGAACGCACCGATAACCACGCGGAGCTGTACCTGACCGAGTGCACGTGGATGCGCAAGCGTGGGTGGCGCACCCGCGAGTGGAAGCTGATCCAGGCGATGGAGCCAGACTTCCATGGGTTCCCACCGGTAGAGCTGTACCACCTGCCGTCGGACCCTCACGAGAAGGTGAATCTCGCCGAGAGTGAGCCGGAGGTGGTGGCCTTCCTGATCGACAGGATGGAGCGATGGGTCGCGCGGCGCTGCGCCGAGACGGGTGGTACCGACCCGATCTTGCAGTACCAGATGGGACTCGACCGCAAGATTGGGTCGATCAAGCAGGCGCGTGACCTGCAGGCACGGGCAAACGCGTCGGACGACGATGCCGCCGAGGAGGATGTGTCGGACGACGATGCGACCTTCGGCAAGGTGGCGATCCCGGACGGCGAGGCACCGTCGCCGGACGCGATCGAGCCGTTGCGCCCGCGCGGGTCGGGGAGGCATCGGGCGAAGCGACCGGAGCGGTAGCGTCGGGGGCGCGGCGTGGAGGTGGGGCGGTTTGTGATCGCCGTCGCGATGGTCGCGGTCGCGGCGGTTGCCTTGCTGTGGTGGGGGCGAGTGACGCGCCGTTGGGCAACTGGCCCAGACGGTCGCGTTGATCGCGTGCGCCAACAGGGTGCGTACCAGTCGGTGACGCTGTTGGCGGCGGGCATCCTCGCCGCGGCGACGGCGAACGTCACCG
>CAILQO010000407.1 GCA_903836285.1 uncultured Chloroflexota bacterium | reverse complement strand
GGCAGGTTCCGGTATCGCTCGGCGTAATCAAGCCCGTACCCGACGACGAACGCATCCGGGATCTGGAAGCCAACGTACTCGACCGCAACGTCCGCCTTGCGGGCGACCTGCTTGTCAAGCAGGGTGCATACAGCCAGCGATGCGGGGTTCCGGCGCTCAAGGTACTCGCGGAGGTATCTGAGGGTCATCCCGCTATCGACGATGTCCTCGACGAGGATTACGTCGCGCCCGTCGATGCTTGAGTCCAAGTCCTTGGTGATACGGACAATACCGCTTGAGGTGGTTGCCGACCCATAGCTTGATACGGCCATAAAGTCGAACTCGACCGGCAAGTTGATCGCGCGCGCGAGATCGGCGACGAACAGCGTTGCACCCTTGAGGATGCCCACCAAAACCGGGGCACGGCCGGCATAGTCGCATGCGATCTGCGCACCAAGTTCGGCGACGCGCGCCTGAAGCGCGGCAACGCCGACAACCAGCTCCGTAACGTCAGGATGGAGTGCTTCGGGCATCGGGGCTCCAGCCGGTGCGGCCATTCGTCCGCGCGGGATACGGACATGTACCACGCCCCGCCGCTTGGCATGTCACCGTCAACCGACCTTGGGTGCGGTAACGACCACGTGCCCGCCAATGAGCGCAACCGCCGCCCGGTCGACGGTTCGCCTGGCACCCCCGCGGTTCGTGGCGACCATTCGCGCGATGGCGTCCAGGTGAGCGGACTCGATCGCCTCGAACCGTACTCCGACCCGCAGCAGTATCTCGCGGAGCGCCGCGAGGCGCACAACCAGTGCGTCCGACAACCATTCCACCCGCCGCACGCTCCAACCGTCCTGCACACGGTCCCACCGGGCGATTGCGGTCCCGGCCGCGTTGTCAAGCACGTCACGTAATTCCTCTACATCACGTGCAGCGCGTGCGAGCGCCCTCCGGAATCCGGGTGAGATTGCCTCGAGGACCGGCACGACGTCGTGGCGGACGCGGTTTCGGGCACGTGCGCGGTCGTCGTTGGAACTATCCTCCCGCCACCGGACTTGGTGGTCTCGCAGCGTGGCGCGCACGTGGTCGGCCCTGAGACCTAGCATCGGCCGAACGAGGACTGCGCCGGGCGCATCAGTCACCGGCAGTTGCGCCACCGCGGTCATGCCGACCAACCCTGCGACACTCCGACCGCGCAGCAGGGATAGGATGATGGTCTCGGCCTGATCGTCCGCGGTGTGGGCCGCAAGGACGGCGACCGCGGCGCATCCTCGGGCAACGTCGGCGAGGTAGCCGTACCGGATGGCCCGCGCCGATGCCTCGATGCCCCCGTCCCGAAGCGCATTCTGATCGGTTGGCACCGCCATCACGTGCACTGGTACCCCGAGGTCGGCGCCCAGGCGCGCCACGGCACGGGCATCCTCGTGCGACTGCTCGCCACGCCATCCGTGGTCCACGTGCGCCGCGACGACGTCGTGCCCGAATCGAAGGCGCAACGCGCACGCGGCGTGCAGGAGGAAGGTGGAGTCCGCGCCGCCCGAGACAGCGACGACGACGGTCCGGTCGCGCCACACCACACCCGTCGCCGCCATCGATCGCTCCACGGCACGCACGAGACGGTTTCGTGGCGGGAGGAATCGGGCACCGCCAGCGTGTACGTCTTTCACCGGTCGCTATGACTTGCCGAGGATGCCCTCGTCAGCTCCCCCGAAGAACAGGCGCACCCACTCGTCAAGCCGCCCATAGGCGGGGCCGAAGGGGCCGGCTGGTCGCTCCGGCGGTGCCGGTGGCACCCATGCGACCTCATCAACCTCCGGCAGCACGATCACTGGATGGTCGCCCGGCTTGACAAGGCCGAGCTTCTCGCGCGCGGCCACCTCAACATAGGCATCTGTCGCCAGGTAGGCAACCTGCGTCCGCAGCACCTCGACCTTCGCCTCCTGCTTCGCCACGTCGCGTGCAGCCTCCTCGAGGCGCTTGGCGATCCGCTGGGTGTCATCAGACCGGGCCATGAAACCGGACAGGATCCACCCGAAGAAGGCCAGTACGCCAAAGATGGTGGCGATGCGACGCCAGTCAGTGGTGGCTGGGACCGCCATGACCTGCCCGAGGATGATCGGGCGACCCCGGTGCCGCGTCGTCGACGCGGGTGCCGGCGTCGCCGATCCGTCGGTGCGCAAGTCGTTCGGACGCGCCCGATCCGGACGGGTACTGCCTTCAGGCGCTTGTTCCAAGCGGGTTGGGTGCCCGGATCCTTGCTGTTCGCGGTCGGGCCTTTGAGTGCGATCGGCGTTGAGGGTGTCCTGGATCACCCAATGACCGTCATCCTCCCTATCGGTCTCCCAGCCTTCGAAGCCAGCGCGATTGACGTCGGTGATGCCACCGGGAGCGAGCCGAACATGGGGGTATCCCGGTTGGCTGGTACGGGATGCGTGGGTCACTAGGCGGTCCATGACACCCCCGACAGCGCGTCAAGCTGGGCAGCCTTGGTGACTTGCCGGGTGGCGATCGGGCGCACCTCCCGGGCGACAGCAGTGGCCGGGAACGACGTCGACGTCGGTTCAGGCGTAACAGTCGGTGTCCGCTGGTCCTGGCGTGGGCGTGCCGTGACGGTCGCGCCCGCGGTCGGCACGGCCGTCGGCACGTACGCCGGTACGGTTGCAACCCAAAGGTCGAAGAGGTTGCCTTCGGCGGCGGCGTACGCGAGGTATTGGCCGTCGGGTGACCAGCACGGTCCCCTGGCCGCCCCGTGATGCGTCACCCGCTGTGGCCCCGCACCATCCACGTTCATCACCCAGACGTCGTGAGATCCTTGGGCGCGCGCGACGTAGGCGATCCGCCGTCCATCCGGCGAAATCGCCGGGTCGTATGCGCCGTCCGCATGTTCCGTGAGTTGCTTCCATGGACCGTTGGGCAACGCCACCGCCCAGACTTGGGATTTCCCGACACCACCCCGGTAGCTCATCACGATGAGCGTCTTGCCGTCGGCCGTGACATTTGGTCGGTCGAGGCCGCCATCGTAATCCCGCGCGATGAGGAACGGGCGAAGGTTGCGACCGTCCAGGCCCACCTCCCAGATCATTAGGTCGTTCGTGGTGGCGTCAGCGACGTAAAGCAGCTTGGAGCCGTCGGGCCACCAAGTTGGGCGAAACGCCCATACGTTTTCATTGAGGTTCCGGCTCTCGTACCGGGTAAGTTGCTTCGCTGCCGATCCGTCCGCGGCGGTGACCCACAGCTCCGAGGAATTGACGTCGAGTTTCACGTGCGCGATGCGCGTGCCATCAGGCGACCAGGTGGGCTGTCGACTGACCCGGTCGCCGGTCAGCTTGCGGATGGCGCCCTTCTCCCAGATGGTGAGGTTCGCGTCGCTGACAAAAAGGAGCTTTCCTGGAAGCGTCGCCACATTGATCGAGACTGCCGGGCGCGGCGATGGTGATGGCGACGGTGCCGGTGTCGGTTCGTTTGGGCGCCTGGTTGATGCAGGCGCCGTACCCCCCGTTTCGGGTGTCGGCGCAGCAATCGGGCCCGGATCGCATCCAATGAGCGTGCCCGCACCGACGGACATGGCAGCGCCGCGCCCAATCATGGAGCGCAGGAACGCGCGGCGATCAAAATGAGTTGGGGCGATGGCCATGGGCGTGAGTGACGGCGAGGCGGGTTCGGGATGCGGCGCATCCCTTTCCGACGGTCTAACGCGCCCCGGATCCTTGGGGCACGCGCCTGCCAAGGCGAGATCGTGAGACCGAGGTCACATCACTGCGTTCCATGTTCAGCGCAGAATTGCGCCATGGACTCCGCGCTGAGCGCATCGGGACCTACGCGGTGAAGCAGATGCCTTCCGATGCCGACGCCCCACACACGACGTCATCGCCGTGGCGGGTGCGTGTCGACTCCGGGGCGGGCACGGGCGGTGGCACCGCCATTGCGCTGCTGATCGCACTCCTCCTTGGAGGACCGACGGTGACCGCCGCGCCTAGCGTTCCGACGGCAACCCCGTCAGCCGGCACGCTTCGGGACCCAGTCGCAAGTGCGTTTCTCTCCGCAGTACCGGTGGCGACATCGTCACCGACCTCGACAGCGACATCGACTGAGACCGCTACCTCGACCCCGACGGCGCCGAGCAGTCCCTCCGCCAGTGCGAGTGGGACCGCGACGCCACCCGCGTCAGTGACCAACACTGCGCCGGCGACTCAAGCGACCGAGCGCGGATCTGTTCAGGCTCTCCCATCAGGTGGTGGTCCGCCTGGCCCCGTGGCAGTGCTGCCGTCTGTCCCTGGCGCGCACCCCGGAACGGTGAAGGTGTCCTTCCGGGTAAATCCGTCGAGGTTGGTCCGTGCCGCTGCGTGGATCGCCGCCAGGGGCGCGACCCCCGAGGCGACCGCCGGGGTAAGCGCATCGACGCAGGTGACCCCAGGCTTGGGCGACCTCGACATCCGGAGCATCGACGTCCCTGCGGATCGGGTCGACACGATCCTCGCGGCCTTGGCGGCCCGCCTCGACGTGGCGTGGGCCGAGCGAGTCACGCCAGTCCGCAAGCACGGCGAGGCCTCGTTCGTTGCGCCCGGTCCGCCGCTCGCGCCTCGGGGTCGCGCGCATTCCCTGATCGTGACGCCGAACGACACCCGGTTCGCCGACCAGTGGGGGCTTGCCTTTTCCGGTGCGACCGACGCGTGGGCGACGGCGTGGCAGGCAAACCAGTCCGGGGCAACGGTCCTGGTTGCCGTCATCGACAGCGGCATCCAGTACGACCATCCGGACCTGGTGACGCGGATGGCGCCAGCGTCGACGTGGGGCCAGTGCGAGGCGGCGCCGTGCCGCGCCTTCGCCGCGAACGACTCGTCGACCTTTCCGACCGATGGCGAGGGGCACGGCACGCACGTCGCCGGCATCATCGCCGCGGCGACCGACAACGGCATTGGCGTGGCAGGTGTGGCCGGTGACCGACCCGTGCAGCTGATGCCGGTCAAGGTCCTCAATTCGAGCGGGAGTGGGACAACCACTGGGGTCGCGGCCGGCATCGCGTGGGCGGTCGCGAAGGGGGCCAGGGTAATCAACCTGAGCCTCGGGGGGTCGACCAACGACTCAGGCGTGAACAGCGCGATTGATGCCGCGGCGGCGGCGGGAGTCCTCGTGGTCACCTCGGCAGGGAACTGCGGTGGCGCATCGTACGCCGCGGACGGCTGCAGGACGCGAAACGAATTGGACTACCCGGCGGCATACGCGGGTCCCGGTGCGGGGTCCGGCAAGCTGATCCCGGTCGCCTCGATCGACAATGGCGGGACGGTGTCGTCGTTCTCGACGCAGGCATCCTACGTTGCGACGGCGGGCTTGGCCGCCCCCGGTGGCGCGATCCTTAGCACGTACCCGACCGATCAATACGCGCCACAGTCAGGAACGTCAATGGCGGCGCCTCACGTGGCGGGTGCGGCGGCGGTCATCTGGTCGACGTACGCGACGCTTTCCCGCGAGCAGGTGCGCGATGCCATCCGCGCCGGCGTGACCGCCAACGCGACCACGTTGGGTGCGCCCAATGCGTACGGGGCGGGCATCCTGAACGTGGATAGCGCTCTCACGCTCGCACGGGTTGCGTGGTCGACCTCGACGCCCACGTCCACGCCGACCATCACCAGGACGCCCACGGTCACCTTTACGCCGACGTCGACCCGCACCCCCGTTGCCTCGGCGACGGCGACGGCAACGCCGACGTCGACTGCGAGCCGAACACCCACTGCGTCGCCAACGCATACACGTGCGCCGGTGAGCGCCCCATCGACCGGTGGTGGCGGGTCATCCGGGGGCGGGGGTTCCGCCGCCGGAGGCGGCGCCTCGCCGGGTAGTGGCGGTGTCGCTCCCGGCAGCGGTGGGGGCTCGTCAGCTGGTGGAGGCCCGTCCGTTGGTGGAGCGTCCGCCCCCGCTGCGGCGCCCGCATCGGCCGCACCGAGAGCGGTGCCAGCGCCGTCGGTAGCCGTTGTCGACACGACGACTTACGGGGCCGTCCTCATCAGCGGCATGGCACTCCAAATTTCCGGGTCCGATGGCCAGTTGATCACCGTCGACGTCGCATTCGTCGATCCTGCGACGGGCACCCGGCGCTTCCGGGGGTGGCTACGGTCGGATTCCGGGCCGATCTTTGGGGTTGGCGCCAACGGATCGCTTGAGTGGCTCAGTCCGGATGCCGCTGCCGACATCCGGGACATCGACTGGGGCAAGGTCCAGACCATCCCGGATGCCGCACTGACCGCCGCCCCGCTTGCGCCTCCGCGCCCGGGATGGCTGCTCTGGGACTTCCGTGGGAGCGGTCGGATCTTCGTGGTCGGCGCCGACGGCTCGATCAGCCACGTGCCAGACATGGAGACCTTTCTCGCCCGCTACGAGTGGAAGAATGTCCTGCCGGTCAGCGCAGGGCAGGTCGCGCAGCTACCGGTGGGGCCTGGCGTCCCATCGGTTCGCTAGGCCTGCCAACCGCAGCTCCTCCGCGCCCGGCGACCAATGGCGCGCGGTGCGAGCCGGTGCTACACTGAAAAAGCCTCGCGGGCATGGTGTAGTGGTAACACGCGACCTTCCCAAGGTTGAGACCACGGGTTCGAGTCCCGTTGCCCGCTCCAGCGCAGGATTGCTGTCGCCTAGACAGGCCCAGCGCCCGGGGCACGTAGCTCAGTTGGTTAGAGCGCTACCTTGACATGGTAGAGGTCCGGGGTTCGAGTCCCTGCGTGCCCACCCTCATCGCGAACGATCTCCGCGTCGCTGTGCCCATTCTTTTGCGTGAGCCCGCGCCGCGCACCCCAGCTATGAAGTTGGCCGGCGCACCCGTAACGACCGTGGTCGTGCCGGGCGAGTCGCCCGCGGTAGCGCATCCGTCCCGTCGTCACTCGACGCAAGCAGATGGGCGAGCCTTGCGCCACGCTTGGGCGCCGGGCCGCCAATCGCAACCTGCAGCGCATCGTGCGACCACCGCCCGGCGGCGCGGCTCACGTCATCGGAGGTGAGCCGCTCGTACGATGCCCGCACGATCCCGGGCGCCAGAAGGCGGCGGTGCGCGAGCTCGCCCCACAGGAGCCAGTGGGCCATGTCCTCCGAGGTCTCGCACGACATCGTCAGTTCCCCGGCCACGAAGTTCCGGGCGCGAACGAACTCCTCCGGCTCCAAGCCCCGTGATGCCCGACGGACGTGCGCGACGAGCCTCCCTACCGCCTCGGACTGGCGGCGTGGGGATACGCCTGCCCACATCAGCATCGAGCCGGTGTCCGTGTACGTGACGACCTCCGAACCCACGTCGTACGCGAGCCCCCTCGCGTCGCGAAGGTCCGCCCAAAGCCGCGATGACGCCAGTTCGCCGACGGCACAGCTCAGCAACTCAAGCGCCGGCCGGTCGGGGTCACCTGACGAGACCCCGCGGATCCCCGCGTAGATGTACGTCGTCTGACCCTCGCCCCACCGCGATTCAAGTTGGGCCGACGCCGGCGCCTCCGGCACAGCCTCGGCAGTGGGCGCCCCACCACCCGCGGCCCAGCCATCGACATGCGCGGACACGAGATCCACTACTTCCGCATGGTCGACGTCGCCGGCGACGGTCACAATGATCCGCGACGGCACGTACGCCCACTCCCACAGGCGAGTGATCGAATCGACCTCCATCGCCCCGACCGTCTCCTCAGTCCCTCCCGGGGAGCGGTTCAGAGCGTGGCCGGGCCAGATGAGCGCATCGAGTGCTTCCTCGGCCACAACCGCCGCGGCGTCGGCGTCCTGGCGCACCTCCTCAAGCACCACGTCCCGCTCGGTGCCGAAGTCCGTTGGTCGCAAGTGCGGGCGACGCACCATATCGAAGATGACGTCAAGGGCGTGTGCCATCGATGAGCGGGGTAGGCGCGCGTGGAACACCGTCGCCTCGCGATGGGTGTACCCGTCGAGGGTGCCACCCGCCGCTTCAATCGACGAGGTCAGGTCGAAACTCGTCGGCCAGCGATCGCTGCCCCGGAAAACCATGTGCTCAAGCAGGTGGCATGCGCCAGCCTCCGAGGCGTCCTCATGCCTTGATCCAACCTCAATCCCGACAGTCAGGCTCACCGACCCGCCGTGATGCAGGCAGGCGGTCGAGACGCGCGTCCCAGTTGCGAGAACAGTGCGTTGGACCCCCGTCCAGATGCCCCAGAGGTCCGGATTGGACGGGTCGAGTCCGTCCGCGGCCGTCGCTGAGCCGACTGGCGAACCGCCGGCCGTCGCGCGGCGGGCGACGCGCCTGAAGACCGAGGGCGCGTGAGGGGCGTGGCGGTGAGTTCGATCGTTCGGCAT
>CAILQO010000406.1 GCA_903836285.1 uncultured Chloroflexota bacterium | reverse complement strand
GCCTCCGGTAACGGGGGCGGGGTTTTTTTTATGCCTGAAGCGCCCCCTGCTTCGATTCGAGCAGGTGCCGACCGCATGCCTCCCCAGTGTTCACGGGTCGCGAGGAGGGCAATCGGTCACGCCACCTCCCGGCAGGAGCCTTGTCCGGCCGACGCACCCGACGACCACCCCTTCGGCCACCGTGACGTAGGCACTCGGGGCAACCCGCACCGAACTCGTCGGCGAGAACGAGAGCACGACGTCCTCGGCGCCCAAGATTTCGGGGTCGACAATCAGGCGCGCGCCAAACGGTTCCGGCAGCCCCGGCAATGGCCCCGGGTCGCCAGGCAGATTGGTCCACCCAAGGCGTCCGACGCCGCGATCGGCTCGTAGGACCGCCAGCCGATCAACGCCGAGCGCCCCGCGTAGCCGGGGTGCATCGATTTTGCGGTCGGCGGGCACCGCCACCAGCACATGCTCGCCATCAGCCTCAAACAGCGTCGCCCGGACGGTCATGCCGAGGGGGCGCATCCACGTCGCGGCGAGGTGGCGCGCGTGGCGGACCGGCTCGTGCACGCGCACCTCGTGCCCCGCGCCGGCGGCGCGTATCCGGCTAACAAACCGTTCGGAGGCACCGGCAAGCGACCCGACGAACGCCGCGGGATCGGTCGCCTCAGGTCGGGGCCGCGCCGCGCGCAACGCCCGCCAAATCTCAGCGTCTCGAGATGCACTCCCGGAAACGTCTTGTCCCACTGCCGGAGCATACGTACTGCCAGCCCAATGGTGCGGCACGACGGGCGCGTCGGGCCGCATCCCGCCGCGATCCGGTGAAGCAGGCCCATCCGACCGCGACAAGACCCGGGGCGGCGGCGTTCCGTCAAGTGAAAAAGACGCGTGTCCTGCCCAACCCGAGCCCGGCACACCATCGCCCCGAGGGACGTCGACCATGGCAGCAATCAACCTTGGCCTCGCAACTGAACGCATGGCGTACGCCACCACGCCGCGCTTCACTCGATTGCGCCCATTCCGCCTGCGTCGACGCCGGACTGGCCCGGTCGGCGCAGCCTCCCGGGCGGTCGGGGCTATCGGTGCCCTTGCCCTCTACGGGATCGTGCTCGCGTTTGCACCAATCGATCGGCTCCTCGGCGTGAGCAATCGTCGGCGTGAGCGGGCCGAGGCGTGGACAGCCAGTCCCTTTGAACCACCACCTCTCCTCGCCCGGCCGATGCGAGTCACCGCCACGTAAGCGACCGCGATTGGGCGTGCACCGTCACGGCACGGGGCGCGGCGAGGCGCCGCAAACGGGGTACCCTTCACAAAAGGGTGGCCACGCGGCCCCGCCACGCGCTCCCCATGGCCGACCCGAACGACGCTTCCACGGTTCCCACCTCACTCCCGACCGTCGCTGGCGGCTCAACCGCCGGCGATGCCTTGGCGCCTGGGGGGGTGGCGCCTTCTCCGGGCAATCCCAGCGAGGGGTCAGCGCCGGGACGCCTTCAACGCGGGGCGGAAGCGCTTGGCGCGTGGGTGCTTGCCATCGCCATCCTCGTACTCGCGGGCGCCTTGGCTTGGTCGTTCGCCGAACCGCAACTGACCAAGCCGTACGTCTACGACGAGGCCGCCTTTGCCTTCGCTGGACACGCCGTCGCGACGACCGGCCTGCCGTTCAGCAATCTCGGGCATCTGCAGACCCTGGTGCCAGGGGACTTCAGCCAACGCTTCAACTGGGCCCTGTGGCACCCACCGCTCTATATCTTCGCACTCGGCGAGGCCTACGCGCGGCTCGGCGAGTCTGAGACGACTGCCCGGCTCCTCGGGGTGGTGACCGGCGCGGTGACCGGAATGCTCGTCTTCCTGACAACGCTTTCGGTGACGGCAAGCGTGACGCGTGGCGCACCCATCTTTGCCGCCGTCGCCGCCGCGCTCTACGTGACCAACCCGTTCACCATCCAGAGCGCGCTCCTGCTCGATATTGACGGCACCGTGCTGGTCAGCGCCATCGCGCTTGCAATGCTGGCCTACGTGCTGCTGCTCGGCAACGCGCGCCCTGTATGGCACCCGTTGACGCTCGCCCTGACGCTGTTCGCGACGATCTCGGTCGCACTGTGCCTCTGGGCCAAGATGACGACGGTAATCGCTGTCGTCGCCGCGGCGACCGGATATCGCCTCGTTGGTCGTCCGTGGCGACCGTGGCGCCTGCTGATGGAGCTGCCGGTCGTCGTCGGGGGCGGCGTGACTATGTTCCTCGGCTCATGGTGGTGGCTCGCCGACCAACTTGGCATGCCGTTCGGGTTCCCGTTTCGCGTCCTCTGGCTTGAGTTTGAGGAAGCTGCCGGCTCGACTTCAGCCTGGAAGGACAATCCGCTAGCCATCCTCGACCTTGTTAGTCAGGTCGCGCTCTGGATTTCGCCATACCTGCTTGCGCTGTTCATCGGGGCTGGCGCACTGCGCCTCGCAGAGATCGCGGCGAGCCCAGTTCGGTGGTTCCGAACGCGGAACACGACGAACGCAACAGCGCGCCCACCTCGGCTCGGCCTGGAACCGGTTGACTTCGTCATCATCGCAGGCGCCGGCACGGGCCTCGTCTACCTGATCAAGCTCGCCGGGTCCTTCCCGAAATACCACATTACGATGATGCCGTTCGCCGCGGTCGGAGTTGGCTACCTCCTTGCGCGCGTTGTCGGACGCCTCTCGTGGTGGGAGACACCTGCGTACACCATTGTCCTCGGAGGAATGGCTGGCTACTACTCGCTGGTCACCGGCGACCGCCTCGTGCTGTTCCGGGGCTACGAATGGTTATTGCCCTTGCTCGCGTGGCCCGGAGTGGCCGGCTTTGGGTTCCTCGTGATGGCCACCCTCCTTGGGCGCCATCATCTGCCCCGGCAACTCGCCATCCTTGGCGTCATCCTCACCGCCGCGTGGTCGTGGGGGGTCAACGTCACGCAGGCCGATGCGTCGTACTCCACGGCCTACAACTACGGGGTCCAAGGTCAGCGCGAGGCGGCGGCGCACCTCGACACCATCCTCAAGCGGGGTGAACGATACGTCGCGACGCGCGAGGTCGCGTACTACGTGCGGGAGGATGGCTTCATTGATCAGGATGTCTGGTGGGCGGACATTGAGCGGCGCGCCGCGTCGGGGATCACGACGTTCGACGGCAGCCTGCTCGGCAGCACCATCGATGTCCTCGCCCTCTTCCTGTGGGATCCCGTCCTTGGGCGGATCGCCCACGACTACCTTGACGAGCAGTATGAGGTTGCGTATCAAGCCGGCGTATTCGTCGTCTTCGTCCGCACCAGTTGAGAGTTCTCAGGTGACCGCAGCGCCAGGCCCGCCACGACCCGAGCGCTTCGACGTGCTTGACGCTTCCGGCCAGCCGACCGGTCGCACGCGCCGCCGCGACCTTGTGCACCGGCACGGCGACTGGCACCGGGCCTTCCACTGCTGGATCGTCCTTGGGACCGGTGCGGGCCCCCACTCGGTCATCCTGCAGCGCCGCGCCGACGACAAGGACACGTGGCCAGGCGCGCTCGATGTCTCCGTGGGAGGTCACTACCGGGCCGGCGAGTCGCTCGCCGACGTCATCCGCGAGATGCCCGAGGAGGTCGGCCAAGGCGCTGCCCTCGAAGACCTTTTGCCGGTCGGACGCCGGATCTACGTCTGCGACGCCGAATCCGGCATTCGCGACCGCGAGATCCAAGACGTGTTCATCTGGCGGCCGTCACTCGCGTACGAGGCGTTCCGACCCAACCCGGAAGAGGTTGCCTCACTCGAACTCGTGACGGTCGCCGACTTCCTTACGTTGACCACCGGCACGGTTGCTTCGGCGCCGTCGCAGCACCTGTCGCCGGATGGCCTCATCACCGGGTCCGAAGTGCGCGCCAGCGACCTGATCCCGTCGCTCGACGGCTACTTTCGCCGGGCCGCGGTCGCCATTGACCTTGCGATCAAGGGCTACCCGCACGTGGTCGTCTAGCGCGAAGCCGGGTGCACGCCCGTGACGCCAGCTCGGGGCGCCCCCGTACACTGCCGCGCGATGACCATCCTGAACACCCACGACTTCGACCCGACCCCAAGTCCCGCCCTGCCAGAGGAGGCAGCCACGCGCCTCTCCCAGGTGAGTACCGCCACCCTGACGTCCGTTCTGCTCAAGTTCGGCATCCGGACGCCGTTCATGCGTCGCGTCCACCCGATCGTGAAAGGAAGGCGCCTCGTCGGCAAGGCGTACACCCTGCGGTACATCCCGTTGCGAGAGGACCTTGATGGTCCTGCACTGGAGGGGCGCTTCGACAACCTCACCAACCCGCAACGCATCGGTGTTGAGCATGTTGGCCCCGGCGACGTCATGGTGATCGACGCGCGCGAGGAGGTCGATGCGGGCACGATCGGCAACATCCTCGTCACCCGGATGCGTGTGCGCGGCGCCGCCGGGATCGTCACCGATGGATCGTTCCGGGATGCGGACGGCATCGCGGCGGTCGGACTCCCGGCATATAGCGCAGGCACCCACGCGGCCACGAACGTCACCTTGCACCACCCAGTCGACGTGCAACGCCCCGTGGCGTGCGGGGGCGTGTCGGTCTTCCCCGGTGACGCGCTCGTCGGCGACGATGATGGTGTCGTCGTCATCCCGCGCCACCTCGTGGTGGACGTTGCCGCTCGTGCGATTGAGCAGGAGCGTCGCGAGCGCTTCATCCTCGCAAGGATCAGTGCCGGCGCCTCGATCATCGGCACGTACCCGCCGGACGCGGACACCATTGCGGCGTACGAGGCAACTCG
>CAILQO010000405.1 GCA_903836285.1 uncultured Chloroflexota bacterium | reverse complement strand
GCGAAGGCCGTTAGGCTGAATATTGACCCGTAACGAAGCCACGGGATACGCCTTCCGAGCCGAAAGCGCTTGCGGTCCTGCCAGTACCCGATAATCGGGTTGTTTACAGCGTTATAGAATGCATAGAGTGTGAGGGCTGTTGCTGCCCAAGATGGCGGCAAGTGCTTGACATCCGTGTAGAAGAACAGCAGCGAAACGCCAAAGACCTGCCCCGGCATGGTGACCCCGGTCATTGCGAGGCCGAACAGCCATCGCTGCGCCTGGGTGGTGCGTGCCGGTGGTTCGCCCAAGACGGTTGCGCCCATCATCGTGCCTGCGCGCCGCGAGAACCGCCCGGGCGCGACCAAACCGCAGTCTACTCCGGGAGAAGAACTGGCGGGTGGCGGTGGGCGCTAGAGCTGCTCCCGGAGTTGCGCAACGATCGCCCGGGTGATCCCGGGAACTCCGAGCAACTCGTCGTCGGTCGCGGTGCGGATGCCGGCGAGCGACCCAAACCGAACCATCAGTGCCTTCTTGCGCTTCGGCCCGACGCCATCGATGTGATCGAGGCGGCTGCCAACTTGACGCTTCGCCCGAACCTGCTGATGAAAGGTCACTGCGAACCGATGCGCCTCGTCGCGCACACGCTGCATTAAATAGAGGGCTTGCGAGTTGCGCGCCAGCAGGATCGGTTGGCGGTGACCTGGCCGGAAGACCTCCTCGAACTGCTTGGCCAATCCGACGACCGGTAGGCCGCCCGGCCCAACGTCGACACCGACCTCGGTCATCGCTTCGAGCGCGGCGCTGAGTTGCCCCTTGCCCCCGTCGATGATTACAAGGTCTGGCCAGTTTCCCCATCCCTTTGCATCGGCGACCGCGTCGGGTAACTCGGCGCCATCTCCGGCGTCCTCGGTCCCGCCGTCGGGCAGTGCATCGTCGTCGGGGGCGAGCAGCCCCGCCTCGCCTGCGTCATCTGGCACCGTCGCGTCGCCGACATCCAGTCGTCGGCTCGACCTTGCCTCCTCGGGCTGCCTGACATATGACGCCGACACGGCCGAAACCGACGTCGCGGCAACGGCGCGCCGGAAACGACGGGCGATGACCTCGTGCATCGACTTGAAGTCGTCGTTCTGGTCACCAACCTTGATCCGGAAGCGCCGGTATGCGTGTGTGGCCGGCTTGCCGTCCTCGAAAACCACCATCGACGCGACTGTGCTTGTTCCCTGCACGTGCGAAATATCGTAGCACTCGATCCGCCGTGGTGGTTCCAGCAGGTCGAGCGCATCGGCGAGCTCGCGGAGGGCCCCGGAGCTGCGACGTCGGTCGGCAAGCCATTCAGTCCGCAGGCGCTCGAGTGCAAGGCGTGCGTTGCGTGCCACCAGCTCGAGCAAGTCGCGCTTCGGTCCGCGTTGGGGCACCTCAAGCCGGACTGCACCAGCGCGCCGTTCCGAAAGCCACGCGCGCAGTGTCCGATCCTCGCTGGGCATCACGGGTACAAGCATCAGCGGCGGTACAAACGTGGCACGCGCGTAGTACTGCTGCAAGAACTGCGCCGCGACCTCCTCAGGCGTGACACCGCCAGCGTCTTGCAGGACGAACTCCTCGCGCCCCACAACGTTGTCGTCACGCACGGTGAACACCTGTGCGACCACGTCGTCACCGTCGGCGGCGAACGCGATCGCGTCCAGGTCACCGCGACCAACCGACGTGATCCGCTGCTTCTCGACGATTTGCTCTGCTGCCCGGACGCGGTCGCGTAACGCGGCGGCTCGCTCGAACTGGAGCGACTCGGCGGCCTCAGCCATCGAGGCGCGCAGTGCGTCGAGTGCCGACTTACCACGACCTTCGAGAAAGTCAAGAAGATGTTTGACGGATTCGCGGTACGACTCCTCCTCGATTGCGCGCACGCACGGTGCACTGCACCGCTTGATGTGGAAGAGGAGGCAGGCTCGCGGGTACGTCCGCTCCATGTCCAGCGTGCAGGTACGGAACAGGAAGAGTCGCTGGAGGTGCTTGATGGTCTCGCGCAGGGCTCCGGAGTCCGTGTACGGGCCGAAATACCTGGACCCATCGCTCGCGGTGCGTCGCACGGTTCCAACGCGTGGGTAGCGTTGCCCCATCGTGACACGAAGGTAGAGGTACTGCTTGTCGTCCCGCAGCTTGATGTTGTAGCGCGGATGATGCTCCTTGAGGAGGTTGTTCTCAAGGATGAGGGCTTCCTGTTCCGTCGCCGTCACGATCCAATCAAACGCCGCGATACGTGAAACTAGGTGGCGAACCTTGAGGCCGAGGTCGTCCTGCTTCTGGAAGTACGAACGAACCCGGTTCCGCAAGACCCCCGCCTTGCCGACGTACAGGATGCGCCCCTGAGCGTCGCGCATGAGGTACACGCCGGGTTGCGTCGGGAGCATCCGCAGGCGCACGCGCAGGTCGGCGAGGGGGATCAGGCACGGACTTTCGTCGTCCCCGCCGGACGGTGCCGTCGCGTGATCGACTACGTCCGGGCCGGGCAGGGGGGGCAGCATCGGGCAGATGCTACCGGGATGGAGTCCCGAAACAGGTCCGTTGCAGGTGAGGCCGACGCCGCGGTCGATACTTTATGCTCGAAAAGTACTTCGGCCGCCAGCCGACCGCCGCTCCCCGTTGCCCGCTTGCGGTGCCTGGGTCCAGACGGTTCGACGGGACCGTGCATTCCTGACGGGGTGGCACTGCATGAACGGGAAACTTGTCTTCTCCATATTGCTGGTGGTCTTTATCGACCTGTTCGGGCTGAGCTTGGTTATTCCTCTGCTCCCTGGCTACGTCAAGATGTTCGACGCGTCCGAGACGACCGGGGGACTGCTCTTCGCTGCCTACGCCGCGATGCAGATGTTCGGCGCCCCGTTTCTCGGAAGGCTGTCGGACCAGTATGGCCGGCGACCAATCCTGATCTTCTCAATCATTGGGACCGCGATTGGCTTCGTGACTATGGGCCTGTCGACGTCATACCTGCCGTCGCTCGAGCTCCTGTTCGTCGCCCGGATTATCGCTGGCATCAGCGGGGGCAACCTCAGCGTAGCGCAGGCGTACATCTCCGATGTCACCGATGCCAAGAACCGGGCCAAGGGTCTCGGCCTGATTGGTGCAACGTTCGGCCTCGGGTTCATTTTTGGACCAGCCACCGGCGGAATCCTCAGCGAATTGGTGAACGTCTCGTTCCCGTCGTACCTCGCCGGCGCGCTCTGCATTGTGAACTTGGTTCTCGTCCTTTTCTGGCTGCCAGAATCGCTACCTGCGTCGGAACGCGAGCGTCGGCGGCTCGAAACGGGCACGCCCGGGCCGGTCTTCTCGGTCGGTGCGCTGACAGCTGCCCTCAGTCGCCCGTTCGTCGGCTCGCTTTTGGTTACTCGAGGAGGCGTAACCTTGGCCGGGGGTCTCGTTCAGACGGTCTCCGGCTTCTACATGATCCGGAAGTTTGAACTTACGCCCAGTGAGATTGCATACGTGTTGACGTATGTCGGAGTGCTTTCGGTGATCGTGCAAGGCTTTCTTGCCGGACGGATCAATGCCCGTGTGCGGGAAGACATCTTGATCACGGCATGTGTCGGTCTCATGGCAGCGTCAATGCTCGGTTGGGCACTCGCACCGACGCTGCTCATGTTTAACCTCAACCAAATACCGATGTCGATTTCTCTGGGCCTGCTTACCACGCTCATGTCGTCGACGCTGTCCAAGTCGGTGACCCCCCAAGAGGTAGGAGGAATGCTCGGACTTGGTACCTCAATCGACAGCGCGATGCGGGCCGTCTCTCCGATCATCGGCGGATTTCTCTTGGAGCAGTACGGGCCGTCGGCGCCCGGAGGCTTTGGTGCGATTGTGTGCCTTATCGCCCTCGGGTATGTCTACACGACGATTTACAACCATCCGATTGCCCTGAGGCTGAAGGGCGCACCTGCGTTTGCGGGCACAAGCCCGGCCGCTGACTAGCGAGCTGGAGGGCCACCCAAGCCGGCGGCGCGAGTGCCGCGAGGGAGCGCATGATGGAATCGACGCGTTACGAGCTGCCTGAGACCGGCATCAGCCTGCTCGGCTACGTCGTGCGCCGGATGCACAAGACCGTTTGGCTCTCGGTGATACCCAGACTCCTCCAGTCAGGGGACCTGTCATTGGCATTGGCCCACCTTGGCGCCTACGCGCTGTTGTCTGCAACCTCATACGGGAAGGCTCACTACCAACCGCGCTTCGACTCGGTGGGAGACCGCGTGGCTGAGCCGGACCCACAGACTGGAGCCAACGTGGAAGCGCGTGTCCTTTCAACAAGGCCCAGGATAGCCCTCCGCGCCGACGTGACCATGCCCGACGGCGCGATCCTGACCACCTCCGAAGAGGTGCTTGGAACCACGGTTGGACTGCGAGGTCTGGGGATGCCCGCCCCTTCGGTGTTTTCGTATCGGATCGACGGTTGGTCTGCGACCGCGGACGGCACCATCACGAGCGAGCTTGCACTGTCCCTCATCGGGGGTACCCGCATCCGGGGCTATGGCGAGCTGGTCCTTGCCGATTCCGTCGGCAATCGAGGTTCCGCCTCGATTGATCGTGAACGGCGCATGGTTGTCGAGGTAGGCAACGAGCGGTTCGGCGCGAACCTGGCAACCCTCACCTTGGCGCGCCCCGCCGCAGCGCTCCCGGGCCTTGCGTAGCGCGGTCTTTGGAGGGTTTGCATGAGGAACGTCATCGTTTGGGGTGCTTCGGGAGGCATCGGGCGCGCGTTTGTCGAAGCGGTCGCAGACACGTCGGACGCCGTGGTTGCGGTAGCCCGGGACTCCGCATCGTTGCGGTCGGTGACCCCTTACGTCGTCGATGCCGATCTGGCAAACCCGGATTCTGTTGCCCGTGCGATGCAGGCCGCAACCTCCGTCGCCGAAACTTTTGACCTAGCGATTGTCGCCGTCGGTGATATCGCGTCATCACGTGCCATTGACATGGACATGGCCACCTGGCGCCGCCTGATCGAGAACAACCTGACCGCTGCCTTCCTGACGATGCAGGCGACCACGCCGCACCTTGCCACGGGAGGTTCACTCGTCGTCATTGGGGCCGTCCACGAGCGCCTGCGCCTGCCGGGCCTCGGGGCGTATGCCGCTACGAAGGCAGCCATTGAGGCATACGTCGACGCGTGGCGCAAGGAGGCTCGTCGGCGAGCCGTCGTCGTCCGCCCGTCGGCGGTCGATACGCCGCTATGGCGCAAGGTGCCATTTGCCCTCCCTCGCGGAGCGATGGCGCCTGCCGATGTCGCCTCCCGCACCATTGCCGCAGTCGCTGCGGGTCATGATGGGATCCTGGATCTGGCTGCGTCGTAGGGTTGTGCACGTCGTGCATCAGCGTGCCAACACTGGTCTGGCGTTGACGTTCTTCACGGCCACCCATACACTCGCGCGCACCCGGAGTTCCTGAGCGGCGCCGCGTACCATCAGGCAGTGCGGAATGCGTCGCTCGTCCGCGGGCTCGTTGGGCGCCCACAAATACCGGAACGAGATCCTAAATGGTGCGTGTAGACCGTGGACGGGCGTTCCGCCTTGCGCGAGCCGTCGTGGGTGTCGCGACGGCGCTCCTCGTCGCCTGCGAAGCGCCGGCGATGCCCGGATCCGGCACTGCGCCGTCGGCAGCTGCGCCGGCAGCCCAGCCGACGGTGACGGACCGCACCTCGACGAGCCAGTCGCGCCCGACCGTTAACGTGCGTCGGGGTACGGTGACAGAGTCGATCAAGGTCTTGGGTCGAGTCATCAGCTCACAGGAGGCGGACCTGTACTTCCGCACCTCCGGCCGCCTGCGGGGCTTGTTCGTCGAGACCGGGCAGCAAGTGACTGCGGGACAACCGCTCGCCGAACTTGAGACCGGGGATCTCCTCACCCGGATTGGCAAGGCGAAGGCCGAGCTCGAGAATGCCCAGATACGGCTTGACCAGGGGCGGGCGCGCGAGGTCGTGGACGACTCTGCGGCGGAAGTGCAGTCGGTCGAGGCCGCAGAACTCGCGTTGCAGGCGTCTCGCCTTGGGCGGGAACGGATCCGGTCCGGTGCCGCCGAAAAGGACATCCGTGAAGGGGAGGCGTCAGTTGCGGGCGCTCGCGCCGGACTAGAGAAGGCACGCCTTGACCTGTCGGCCCGGGAGGCCGACCTCGCTGCCCGGCGCAACGACCTCGAGATCAAGCGGGCAGGTGCGACCCAAGCCGAGATTGACAAGGCCCGTGCCGACGTGGACGCCGCGCAGGTCCGTGTAAACCAGGCATCGGCAGGCCCCCGTGCGGAGGACGTGCGCACCACCGAGCTTGCCCTCGAGAGGGCACGCGTCCGACTCGCGCAGTTGCGGGATACGCCTCCGGTGCGGGAGGAGGACCTCGCCAACGCGGAACTCGCAGTTCGGTCCGCGGAGGTTGCCGCCGAACGTGTTCGTGCCGACGCCACCGGAACTGACGCCCAGCGTGAGGCAGCGATGCGGATCGCCGACATCGACGTTGAAAAGTCTCGCAACTCGCTGAAGAAGCTGCGCTCGCAAGTCGTCAACCCTTGGGACCTTCGTCTCGCCGAACAGGACGTCATGGCCGCCGAGAACGCCGTGGCGCGGGCGAAGGCAGTCACCCCGTACGAGCAGCAGGCGGCGAAAATTGCGTTGGAGAGCGCGAAGCTGCGCCTCGCCCAGGTCGTGGCAGGTCCGACCGAGCAGGACCTCGCCCCGCTCCAGAACCAGATTGACGCACTCGTCGTCGCCGTCGACGCCGCCAAGGTGGCGGTTCCAAGTGCCCAAGCTGCCGTTCAGGCGGCGGAGGCCCGTCTGGAGGCCGTGCGCCGGGGACCGACGGAGTACGACCTGAAGGATGCGGACAACCGCGTCGAGCAGGCAACGGTTGCCGTGGAACTCGCCAAGGCACGACTTGACGCGAAGCGTCAGGCGCTCGAGGCGAGCCGGACCGCGCTCTCGTTTGACCTGAAGTCGCTCGAACGCACCTACGAACGCGCCAAGCTTGACCTCGACCAGCTTCAATCGAACTACAACGACGCGAGGATCATTGCCCCGTACGACGGAAAGATTGTCAAGACGAACGGTAAGCCGGGGGACAACGTCAACGCATTCAACCCGGTCGTTAGCATCTCTAGCCCGGCGCAGCTGCTCGTCCGCTCCGAGGTCAACGAGAGCGACATGGCAAAACTGGCTGTTGGGCAGAAGGCGCTCATCGCGCTCGACGTCTTCCCGGGCACGGTCATGAATGCCACCGTGCGTGACCTTCCAAGCACCATCGTGACCCAGCAAGGTGTCGTTGCTGACAAGAGCACCAAGCTTGTCGTGGAGTGGTCTCGTCCCGGAGCCGACATCGGGATGCTCGCGCGCGTGCAGATTGTCGTGCAGCAGCGGCAGGATGTCCTGATCGTGCCAACTGCGGCGATTCGCACGGTCGGGAAGCGCCGATTTGTGGAATACATGGACGGTGCCGTCAAACGATCCCGCAATGTTGAGATTGGGATCTCAACGGAGCAGGACACCGAGATTGTGTCAGGCGTGGAAGAGGGGCTCGCCATCCTCGCCGGCGCCTAGCGATGCTCCGGTCCCGACCAGCCACGGTGGCGAGCCGCTCACGGATTAGCACGCGCAGCCGGCGCACAGACACGGTCGCGTCGTGAGCCTTGTCGCCATCCTCACGATGGTCCTGAAGCGGATCGTCAACAACCTTTCGCTGATGCTCTCGGCGGTTATCGGCCTGGTGATCACGGTCACCCTCGTGGCGAGCATCCCGCTCTACTCCGAAGGCATGAGCGAGCAGTTGCTGCACAAGCAACTAATGGCGACGACCGATCAGGTCCAACCAAGAAGCGCGATCCTCCTGCGCCATTTTGAGGAGTCGTCGGTGAGCGCGCCGACCTCCGCACAGTCGGCAAACGCTGGGTCGAACGCCGCCGGCACCTTGGCCAACACCGGCAGGGGCCCAGTGGTGACGGCGAGCGGGACGGCGTACAAGCCGGTGAGCCTCGACCAGTACCGGTCAGCCAATGCGTACCTCACAGATCAGGGCGAGGCGGCGATCGGCATCCCACGAACGCTGTACGTGACCTACGGCCAGAGCGATTCGCTGCCGTTGCTCACCCGTACCGACGACACGACCCTGACCGGTCGCGAGTTCGCTGGGTACGGCTATGTCGCCTTCATCAGCGAATTCGAGGCGAAAGCTCGATTGCTTGCCGGGCGCCTCCCCGCCGGCGCGCCACTGCCGAACGGCGATGTCGAGGCAGTCATGGCGACGTCCGGTCTCGATGAGTTGGGCCTTGATGTCGGTGACCGCATCGTGGTTGTCTTTGAACGTCTCGGCAAGCTGACGCCGATCAACGTGATCATCACTGGTCGGTGGTATCCGAAGGACCCGACCGACCCGTACTGGTTCTACCAACTTGATTACTTCAATAACGGGATCATCGTGCCTGAAAAGGTCTTCGTCGATCACCTTGCGACCGCGTATGAGGGGCTCCCACACGAGTGGGCGTGGTTCATGGTGTTTGATGTCGATTCGATCCGGTCGGACAACGTCGCACGTGTGCTTGCCGGGATTAACGACCTGCGGGCGCGCACGTCGACAATCCTCGGCAACGTCCGAATGGAGCTTTCGCCGGAGTCAATCTTGCTTGACTACGAGTCAAAGCTCTTCTTCCTGAAGATCCTGCTGTTCGTCCTCTCTGTGCCGGTCATCGGGATCGTCCTGTATTACATCGCGATCAGCGCGGGGATGATTGTCGATCGGCAGCGCAATGAGATCGCCATTCTGAAAAGCCGCGGGGCGAGCACCTCGCAGGTGCTCGGCGTCTACCTCGTGGAGGGCGCCATCTTCGGCAGCCTTGCGCTCGCCGCCGGGCCGTTCCTCGGCATGCAGGTCGCGCAGTTCATTGGGCGCACCTACACGTTCCTGGTCTTCACCAGTCGCGAGCCGCTCCCGGTGCACGTGACGACCCAGACGATGCAGTTTGCCGTGGGGGCAATCGTGCTTTCGGTCTTCGCGATGGTCGCCCCGGCATTCGGCGCCGCCCGGTTCAGCATCGTTGCCTACAAGCAGGAAGCTGGGCGGACGTCACGCGCCCCATTCTGGCAGCGATGGTTCCTGGACGTCCTGCTGCTCGCAGTATCGGGGTACGGGTACTACCTGCTTTCGCAGCGGCAGAGCATCTTGACCCTCGGCGCTGCGGGCGACGTGTTCTCCGACCCGCTGCTGCTTGTAGTGCCGTGGGTCTTCATCTTTGCCTGCGCGCTGCTGTTCCTGCGGCTCTTCCCATGGCTCATCGAGGGCATCTCGCGCGCCGGGAACCGGATCTATGGGGTCAGCATCCTGCTTGGCCTGCGCCAGATTGGGCGGATGCCCGGCCAGTACACGCGCCTTGTCCTGCTCTTGACCCTCACCCTCGCGCTTGGGACGTTTGCGGCATCCGTGGCGAAGACACTCGACCGGAATTACAACGACCGGGTGATGTACCAAACCGGGTCCGACTTGGCCCTCGTGGAATCCGGGATGTACGACGAGGTCTCGGAGACTTGGAGTTTCCAACCCGTCGTCGAGCACACGCAGGTACGCGGCATCGAGGCGGTCGCGCGCGTCTTTCGCGGCACCGGCAACGCCAACGTCACCGGGCGAGGCCGACCACTCGACGTAAAGGTGATCGGGATCGATCCGCCGGACATGGCGCGGGTCGGTTGGTGGCGTGAGGACTTTGCACCGGACAACCTTGTCACCCTCATGAATGCGATGGCCGCGAACGAGAAGGCAATCGTTGTCGATGCCAAGTTCCTCGCGGACTACTCACTCAAGATCGGCGATGCCATCGTCGTGACCGTTCGCCAGAAGCCGGTCGACATGGTCATTGTCGGCTCGGTGACGTATTTCCCCACGATGTGGCCAGACACCGAGCGCTTCCTGTTCTGCAACCTCGACTACTTGTTCGACCAGGTGGGTGAGACGCCTTACGACGTGTGGGCGAAGACTGATCCCTCGGTGCCATGGCGTGCGATCGTCGATGCCCTGCGCGACCGCGACTTCATCGTCTCTCGCGCGACCGACGCACGCGAGACTGCCTTGCGGCTGCGCGACGACCCGGGAAGAACCGGCATCTTCGGGATCCTCACCGTCGGCTTCCTTGTCGCCGCCATCCTCACGGTCCTAGGTTTCATGCTCTACTCGTTTCTCTCGGCGCGTCGACGCATGCAGCAGCTGGGGATCCTGCGCGCGATGGGGCTTTCGATCACTCAGCTCATCGGCCTCTTCGTATTCGAGCAAGGATTCCTCATCCTGCTTGGCACCGCGGCCGGCACCGGTCTTGGTGTGACTGCCGGCAAGATTTTCATCCCGTTCCTCCAGATCAAGAGTGAGCAGCACGCGGGAATCCCATCGTTCGTGGTGATGACCGCATGGGACGACATCTACAAGATCTACGTCATCCTCGGGGTGATTCTCGCCATCGCCTTTCCTGCCTTCATCTGGATGCTCACCCGGATGAAGATCCACGAGGCGATCAAGTTTGGCGACGAGACGGGCTAGGACAGAGGTGACCCCGATGGAACCACTGATCCTGTGCGACAACCTTGTAAAGATTTATAAGGTTGCTGACCTTGAGGTCGTCGCATTGCAGGGCCTCGACTTGACGGTTGCGCCCGGCGAGTTGATGGCCATCATCGGCAATAGCGGGTCCGGTAAGTCGACATTGCTGAATATTCTTGGCGGACTTGACCGTCCGTCGGCTGGTCGGGTTCTTGTTGGAGGTCGAGACCTCCTCAAGACCGATGACGCGGGGATGGTCGAGTACAAGCGCGAGACCGTCGGCTTCGTGTGGCAACAGTCGTCGCGTAACCTGATCCCGTACCTGTCGGCCCTTGAGAACGTCCAGATTCCGATGCTCCTTGCCGGCCGCCCGTCACGCGAGCGACGCGAGTGGTCCAACGAGCTGCTGGAGGCGGTTGGGCTTGGCCACCGACGCACCCACCGGCTCTCCCAGCTCTCCGGCGGGGAACAGCAGCGGGTTGCGATCGCCATCGCCCTTGCCAATCGGCCGCCGCTCCTGCTTGCCGACGAGCCAACCGGCGAAGTCGATACCGCGACCGCCGGGGTCATCTACGGGATCTTCCGGCGCCTCGTCGCGGACTACGGCACGACCATCGTGATCGTGAGCCATGATCCGGGTATCGCCGTTCGCGTTGACCGGGTCGTTCGCATCCGGGACGGCCGGACGAGCACGGAGACGGTGCGCCGTGCGACGGCGACCGCAGACATCGCAAACCCCGAGGGGGAGGGGGAGCACGCGCCGGTTCATGGCACCCACGAGGAGTTCACGGTCATGGATGCCGCTGGGCGCCTCCAGTTGCCTCGGGAGATGGTTGAGCAGCTTGGCCTCGGCCGCCGGGTCCGCGTCGAACTCGACGGCAGCCAGATCGTCGTCCGTGCCGCGAGCGACGGTTCGACGCCGAACGGGGCAATCTCGACAACGGCCGACAAGTCAAGCGTTCCGCCCGCCGCGGCGGCGCCGGCAGGCAAACGCCGTTGGTGGCACCGGTCATGATCAACCCGGGCACACCGATCGCCACCTGCGAGGACGTCAGCCGCGTGTACCGGGTCGGCGGCGAGGACGTGTACGCCGTCCGGGAGGTCTCATGCGAGATTCCGCCGGGACGCCTGATCGCGCTACGGGGCCGTTCCGGCTCCGGCAAGACGACCCTGTTGAACTTGCTGAGCGGTCTCGACCGTCCAACGCACGGACGCACAATGATCCGCGGCGAGGACACCCGACGCCTCTCGGACAGCCAACTGACTGCGTTGAGGCGCCACGACATTGGGTTCATCTTCCAGGCGTTTGCCCTGCTCCCCGTCCTGTCGGCGTATGAGAACGTTGAGTTGCCGTTGCGGATCGCCGGCGTCGGTGCGAGAGTGCGCCACCGTCGTGCAGTGGACCTGCTTGAGCTTGTTGGGCTTGGTCGACGCATGAGCCACCGCCCATTTGAGCTCTCCGGCGGTGAGCAATCGCGTGTGGCAATCGCGCGCGCCTTGGCGAACGAACCGTCACTCATCGTTGCCGACGAACCAACCGGGGCGCTCGACAGCGTCACGGGGCTTGAGATCATGAGCCTTTTCAAGCGTGTCGTCGGTGAACGCGGGGTGACGATCGTGATGGCGACGCACGATCCCACAATCTCAGACATCGCCGACGAGACACTCATCATGAGTGACGGGCGCATGTCTCGCGACATCCCGGAGGAGCTGAAAGGCGTCGGGATTCTGGACGCCGGATCGATGCCGGGAACCTTGCAGGGCGAGATCGGCATGGCTGCGCGACGGGCTGGCCTCCAGATGAACAAGTCCGGAGCACCGACCGCGCGACCCAGCGACGCACCGAACTCAACGGGGCACGAGTAGTACCCTCAATCCATGAGCATCATCGAACACGTCCCCAACCAGCTCGGCTATGCCGACACGCCAGTCATCCCCGAAACTGGTCGCCGAGTCCACGATCGTGAGACGCCACAACCGCGCGTGGTCACCCCCGGAGCGCATGCGGGTGACGCGCCTTCGGACGCCGTTGTCCTCTTCGACGGGCACTCCCTTGCCGGTTGGGAGAGCGTTCGCGGGGGAGGGGACGCGAGGTGGGAAATCGTTGACGGTGCCATGCAGGTCGTGCCCGGCACCGGCGACGTCCAGACAACGCACGTCTTCGGCGACTGCCAGTTGCACGTGGAGTTCCGTTCACCCGACGTGGTCAAGGGCCACGGCCAGGGGCGCGGGAACTCAGGTGTCTTCCTCATGGGCACGTACGAGATACAGGTTCTTGACTGTCGCGACAACCCCACCTATGCCGACGGCACAACCGGCGCCCTTTACGGCCAGTACCCACCGCTGGTGAACGCGTGCCGCTCAGCAGGCGAGTGGTCGACCTACGACATCATCTGGCGTGCTCCGAGATTTGAAGGCGATCGCGTGGTCAGCCCGGCGTCCGCCACCGTCATCCTGAACGGTGTGGTCGTGCAGAACCATCAGGTCCTGCTTGGCCAAACAAATCACAAGGTACTGCCCGCGTATCACCCGCATGGACTCACCGGCCCGCTGAGGCTGCAGGACCACGGCGACCTCGTCCGCTTCCGCAACATCTGGTATCGCCCGCTCTAGGTATTCGATCTCTCGGCAGTGTGGCGCTGCCCGGACCCGATTGGGCGTGTGGGCGGCGCAACGGGTTCGGGCAGGCGACCGCACTCGACGCTGCCACGCGTGCAAACACCGGGCTTTAAGGTGCCGAGCCGCAGACGGCAGACGTGCCAAGACGACCTGTAAACAGACGACTTTAGGGCCAATGCGCCGGCAATCGAGATCGCTGACTGTTCTCGCAACCGCCCGGCTTCCGTGGTCGGACCCGCTCTCCAACCCCGGAGCCAACCTTGGCTAGGAACGCGGGTTGAGGATGCGCCACGCGACGATGGTGGCGCCGAGTTGCAGCGCACCGGTCGAAAAGAAGATTGCACCCAGCCCGGCCGCGTCACCAACGGCCCCGCCGACAAGTGGGCCAAGGAACATCCCGATCGCGTACACGGCTTGGTACACCCCCATCGCTGTGGCTCGCTCCTCCGACGCCACATGCCGGATCGACAGGCCCATCAGCGTCGTCCCGGTGACGCCTCGGCCGAAGCCAGCGACGACCTGGACCGCAAGTAACGCCACCATCGTGGTGCATGCCGGCGTCGCGATGGCGGACAGTCCAATCGTGAGTAGTCCGCCGACCACGACCGCTCTCGACCCAAACCGGGCATTGATGCCGGCGGTGAGCGGTTGGGCGATGGCGAATGGCACCAGAGACAACGCGGTCAGCGTGCCGAGTTCCGATGAGGTGGCACCCAGCTCCTTGGCGTACACCGGAGTGAACCCGAAGACGGTTGAGAACGACGCGTAGTTCTGGACCGCTGACAGCAGGGAGACACCGATCAGCGCCGGGGCGGTCGCCGTCTTCCACAGGCGGGAGGCAGTCTTCGTCGAAGCCGAACCTGCCCCGGGCCGGGCGCGCGCCGGTTCAGGGCACATTGCCACCAGTGCGATGCCAACGCCCGCTGTCACGGCGCTCGCGACAAACGGGGCGATTGGCCCGTACGCCTCCGCGAGTTGGCCGCCGGACCAGGTTGCGATGATCTGGCCGGCCGCGTTCGCGAGGTTGAGCCAACCGATCGCGCGAGTGGACTGGTTCGCAGGAAAATATCCGGCGAACATCACGGTGATGCCGACCCAGGCGCAGGCGGCCAGTCCAGTCAGGGCACGCGCGCCGACGAGTGCCCACGGGTTCGGCGCGAATGCAAACGCGAGTGCGCCGGCAAGGCTGGCCACGAGGCCGCCAAGAAACACTGGCTTGCGACGCCCCCACCAGTCCGATGCGACGCCGGTCGGGACCCGCAGCACCAGCTGCACAATCCCGTATGCGCTGAGCATCGCCCCGACGACCGTCAGTGGGGCGCCGAGGTCGCGGGCATAGTTCGGCAGTGTCGGCACGTAGTAGTAGAGGGACAGCCAGAAGCAGAGGTTGCCGGCCTGGAAGAGCCACGGTACCCACGGTGCAGGTGACGGAGCGAGTGTGCCGGGCGCGTCAGAGGTGAATGCGATTGGGTCCGCCGTCGCCGTCGTGGTCGTCATGGAACCCGAGGATGGTACTCCCGCCTTACGGCGCGACGGTCGGCACCGCGTTCGCTTCGACCCACGCCGCCACCGACGCTTCGTGCGCGTCGGCGTCGGCGTCATCGAGGTAGAGGAACGGTTCCGCGCACGCCATGCCGTAGCGGGCACCGAGGTCGGCTCCCGGCGCCAACATGAATCGGCGCACATAGGTGCGGTCGGCCGATTCGTCATCATGTCCAAGCGCCGGGATGTGCCTGCCTTGGGCCGCCAACGTCGCCCTTAGTCGTCGTCCGGTCGAGCCTGCGGTGCCCTGCGCCTGATGAGCCGCCAGCGCCTCGACCTTTGTTTCAAGGTAGTCGCTCACGTCGACGACCCGGTTCATCGCTTGGCCCGCGCGCGCCACCCAGTACATCCTCCCGCGCACCACATGCGGGGCGAGCCCCGCCGCGAGGTGTTCTGGGTAGTCCTTGTCGAGGCCGGCCATCCACCGGGCCGCCTCCACCGCTTGGCCAGTGACCCAATGGTCCGGGTTTTGCTCCGCCGGGTGCGCGGGGTTGAACGTCATGACCACATCCGGCCGCAGCAACCGGAATAGGAAGACGAGGCGCGCGCGCAACTCCGCGACCGAGACGGTGTCGAGGAAGTGGTTCACGTAACCGAGGTTGAAGGTCCGCCGGATCCCGAGCAGCGACGCGACGGCCTCGGTCTCCCGTTCGTTTGCCAGGACCGTTTCGCCCACGCTTGCCGTTGGCCCGCACTTGTCATCGTTCGTCGTCTGGACAAGGTAGGCATCGTAGCCACCTTCACGGACCATGCGCGCCACCGTGCCCGCACCGAGAAAGGCCAGATCGTCGGCGTGCGCCTGCACAACCACCAAGGTCGGCACTTCGCGCCGGTCAAGCCGACCGGCCCGTGGCGCGCGATCTTGCCTCTCTGTCGGTGCGGTGAACGGGCGCCCTGGAGCAGGCCATTCCGGCAGGCCGGACATCGGCGCACCCGCTCGGTCGACCCGCACGTCGCTTTCGGCGTCGGTGTACTGCCAGATCGTCACGCCACCCTCCCGGACCGCTTTGGCGGTGGTCCATCCT
This sequence comes from uncultured Chloroflexota bacterium, assembly GCA_903836285.1. GTDB lineage: Bacteria > Chloroflexota > UBA11872 > UBA12225 > UBA12225 > CAILQO01. The sequence continues at coordinate 3,529 of CAILQO010000405.1, read as the reverse complement.
ACTGCTGCGCCCGATTGGTACGTTTCCATTGTGGCGCCATCGTGGACGGTGGCGTACCGCAGGAGGCTTCGAGTGCCGACGTCCGACGTGATCGACTTCCGCCTGATCGGCGATGACATGCAGCTGGTCGAGGTCACGCTTGACCCGGGCGAGACGGTGATCGCTGAAGCCGGATCGATGACTTACATGGATTCCGATATCGAGTTTGAGGCGAAGCTCGGTGACGGGAGTTCAGGCGACACCGGTCTGATGGGCAAGCTGTTCTCGGCCGGTAAGCGTGTCATCACTGGCGAGTCGCTGTTCATGACCCACTTCACCAACCGGGGCAGGTCCCGCCAACGTGTTGCGTTCGGCGCGCCGTATCCCGGCAAGATCATTCCGGTCGACCTTCGCGTCAACGGGGGCGAGCTGATCTGCCAGAAGGACGCCTTCCTCTGCGCCGCTTTCGGGACAAAGGTCGATATCGCGTTTCAGCGGCGTTTCGGTGCGGGCCTCTTCGGTGGAGAAGGATTCATATTGGAGCGCCTCAGCGGTGATGGACTGGCCTTCGTGCACGCCGGAGGGACTATCGTGAAGCACGATCTTCAGGGCGAGACGCTGCGCCTCGACACCGGGTGCCTTGTCGCCATGACCGCGGACATCGATTACGACATCCAGAGCGCAGGCAACCTCAAGAGCATGGTCTTCGGTGGCGAGGGCATGTTCCTTGCGACCGTTCGAGGCTACGGGTCGGTGTGGGTGCAGAGCCTACCGTTCTCGCGACTCGCCGACCGAATGATCTCCGCCTCGCGCGTTGGGGGTCGGTCTGCCGACGAGGGATCGGCGCTTGGCGGACTTGGCCGCCTGTTCGAGCAGTAGCACCCACGGCGGCGAGGTGCGGCGTAGAGTGTCGTCAGGGAGGGGATTCATGACGGGAACAACGCACCGCATCGACATCGACGAGAGCCGGCCCCTTATCGCGCAGCCGGAAGTTGGGCACAACCGGTGGCATGAGGGGATCAAGCCGGTCGTCCACGCCCGGTCCGGCGACCGCGTCGTCCTGCAGACGCGCGACGCCTTCGACGGGCAGGTGACCCAGCAGACGACGCCCGAGGAAGTTGCGCGGCTCGATCTGAGCCCGGTACATCCGCTGACCGGCCCGGTCGCTATCGGATGGTGCCGAGGAGGGTGACCTCCTCGAAGTCCGCGTCATCGACATCGTGCCGGCGAGCTTCGGCTACACGGTGCAGGTACCGGGGTTTGGGTTTCTTGCCGACCACTTCCCGGATCCGCACATCGTCCGTTGGACGATCCGCGACGGCGTCGCTGAGTCTCCCGACCTACCCGGTATTCGTGTCGGATATCACGCGCATCCCGGTGTCATCGGCCTCGCGCCCGGCACCGCACTTCGGGAACGCATCGCCAAGCGTGAGGCAGACTTGGCCGCGCGGGGTGGAGCGGTCCTGCTTCCGGATCCCCGAGGTGCCGTGCCGGGAGACCCGGCGATCGCCGGGCACGCCCTGCGCACGATCCCCCCGCGCGAGGTTGCGGGCAATATCGACATCAAGCAACTGAACCGCGGCACGACCATCTACTTGCCGGTCTCTGCGCCGGGCGCGCTCTTCAGCGTTGGCGACGTGCACTTCGCGCAGGGCGACAGCGAGACGTGCGGTACCGCCATCGAGATGCGGTCTGAGTCGACCTTCGAGTTCCACCTGCACAAGGGCGCGGCGGCAAGCAAGGGGATCCGGTCGTTCTATCTGGCCCGCACAGGCACTGACGCCCCCCCGTACTCGATTGCACCCGGGCGCTTCGTGGCGATCCCTGGCATGCCACTCGATGCCGACGGCGCAAACCATGACCGGGACGCGACCGTGGCCGCCAAGAACGCCTTGCTCGGGATGATCGAGTACATCGTGCGCGAGCACGGGTACACCCGGCAGCAGGCCTACGCCATCTGCTCGGTGGCGGTCGACCTGAAGATCTCGGAACTCGTGGACGTCCCGAACTACATCGTCACCGCGTTCCTTCCGCTCGACATCTTTGTGTAGGGCATGCGGACCGACACCCTTGTCCCGTTGCAACGCGGAGGGGCGCAGTGGGTGGGGGGCCAAGTCGGGTCACGTGGGGCGGGAGCAGTGGTTTTCCTCCCGCTCGCCGGGAGAGGCATGGGCGAGCTTTAGGGCTGGTGGCGAAGTCCACGCCGGGCCGACGGCGTCGCCACGATTTCACCTCTCTCCCGTGTCAGGCGCTTGAGCGCCGCAATCCGAATTGACCGCGCTTCCTTGCACACCTCGGCGTCGCTACCGGGTGGCGAGCAGGTACGCCGTCGCGGAGTAAAACGCCCAGCCGAGAGCTGCCGAGCACGGGATGGTCAGGACCCATGCCGCGACGATCTCAGTTGCCTTTCCCCACTGAACCGACCCGCCTGGTTCGCTCGTGCCAACCCCCATGATTGCGCCGGCGATCGTGTGGGTGGTCGAGACTGGGATCCCGAAGTGGCTTGCGACGAACAGCATCACGCCGCCCCCGACGTTCGCCGCCAGTCCCTGACGCGGATTGAGGTGCGTCAACTTCCTTGCCATGGTGTCGATGATCCGCCACCCGCCGGAGAGGGTGCCGAGTCCCATCGCAGCGAAGCAGAGCGCCACGGCGATGTACGGGATTTCGGCGTCCTTCGGCAGTACGCCGGCGGCGACAAGGATCAGGAAGATGATCCCGGCCGTCTTCTGCGCGTCGTTCGAGCCGTGTGCCATGGAATATACGGCGCTTGACGCGATCTGGAGGCGGTGGTACCAGGCGACGTGGCGCGACGTCTCCCTGGCAAAGCCCAAGCGGATCACCGCGTTGAGGCCGGCGCCGAGGGCGAACCCGACCACAGGCGCCGCGAAGATCGAGACCACGATTTTCGTGACCCCGAGGACGTTGACCGTGTCCCAGTTGGATGCCGTGACCGCTGAGCCGATGAGGCCGCCGACCAAGGCGTGGCTTGAGCTTGACGGCAAGCCGAACCACCACGTGAGGACGTTCCACGAGATCGCCGCCGCGAGGCATCCAAACACGACGGTCAGCGTGATCGAATCGGGATTGACCGTTCCCTTGCCGATGGTGGCGGCGACGTTGAATGGAATGAAGAACATGATCACGAAGTTAAAGGTCGCCGCCATTGCGACGGCCTGGAATGGCGTGAGTGACTTCGTGGCCACCACGGTCGCGACGGCGTTCGCCGCATCGTGGAAGCCGTTGGTGAAGTCGAAGATCAACGCGACGGAGATCAGGATGAGCGCAAGCCAGTGACCGGTCGTGAGCATCCTCGGGACCATCCATTCCACCCGAGCCCGTTAATACGGGGGGCAGCGGGTCGATTGGGACCGGCGCGGAGGCCTTCCGCCCGCTCCGGGCTAGGTGTCCGTGCGTTCCCGCAAGCCACCGATGGGAGCTCCCCTCCCTCGTCAGGAAAAGGAGCAGCGGGCGTTGGTGATCTCGGCGGCTCGCGGCGCCTTGCCGTTCACGCCGAGGATACAAATCGATCTGGGGAGTGGCAATCCAT
>CAILQO010000404.1 GCA_903836285.1 uncultured Chloroflexota bacterium | reverse complement strand
GTCGCCGGAGCCATTGGTCGCCCGCCTTTGGGCCGCCGGGCGTCGCCGAATCTACGTCGACGGCGGCGCAACGGTGCGGTCGTTCCTTGAGGCAGACCTGATCGACGACCTCACGCTAACGACGATCCCGGTCATCCTTGGACGCGGCCGACCGCTGTTCGGGGCGGTGTTGCCAGAAGTCGCCCTCGCCCTCGACACGGTTCGCACCCTCCCCCTCGGCCTAGTGCAGGCGCGCTACCGAGTGCGTCGCGACGTCGCCTGAGACGCCTAACCGGCGCCCCAAACCGAGATTACGAACCCTTAGCGCACGGTTGCGACCGGCTTCACGCGGGCCCTCCACAGTAGTGGCGTCCCGATACCCGCAAGGAGCAACGACGATGACCGGCAGAGATGGCACCTCCCGCAACAACCAGAATCCCGATGGAACGACGCCCGAAGCCCCTGAGACCACGGCAACTCCCGCGGCGCATGAGTCCCAGGTAGACACCACCGAGGCGACACCGCGACGATCGCGGCGCCTGTTGATCGGCCTCGGCGTCGCTGGCGTTACCGCCGTGGTGGTGGCCGGGGTCGCGGTCGGTGCCCGGTCGGTCTTCGCGGCGGGGCGCCGCGGCAAACATGGCGCCGGCGGCGGCATGCCTGGCCAAGCGCAGGGCGCGGCGGGCGGACCAATCAGTCGCCAAGGTGGTGGCCGGCAACGTGACCTAACCCCGGCGGTGGCCGACGCCGATGCGGACGGCCTAACGCCACCACACGAGGACGGGCCGTACTTCAAGGCGAACTCGCCCGAGAAGCCGTCCCTCGTCGAGGCCTCGACGGCGGGCACACACCTGATCCTGACCGGCAAGGTCGTGCGACGCAACGGCACCCCCGTCGACAAGGCATTGCTTGACTTCTGGCAGGCGAACCCGTCCGGCCAGTACGACAACCGGGGGTACTACCTGCGTGGACACCAGTTCACGGCGGCGGACGGCACCTACCGCCTCGAGACGGTCGTGCCAGGCCTCTACCCGGGGCGCACGCGCCACATCCACGTCAAGGTCCAGGCGCCAAGCGAGGCGATCCTGACGACCCAGTTGTACTTCCCGGACGAGGTCAAGAACTCAACCGATGGCATCTACGACCCGCGCCTGCTCATGAAGCAGGTGTCGGCGCCGAGCGGTGGGCCGGTACAGGCAACCTTCGACTTCGTGGTTGCCGGGTAGCGCACACCGGTTCGCCACCCGAGTGATCGGGCAGGGGAGCCGGTGCGACGGGACCGGGCAACCTGACCTGCCCGACACACGAGGCCCTACGAGCTGCCCGACACACCCGGTACGCCGTGGAACTCGACGAGATAGTCGGCGACGGCACCGATCACGGCATCAAGCATCTGGCGGCCGAAGGCACCGTCGGCCTTCGAAGCGTTGTCGGTGGTGCCTCCGGCACGGGCAAAGTTTCCTGGGCGTGCCGAGTGGGCGAGGCCCTGCAGCGCGGCCAAGGGTTCGCGCCGCGCCCCGAGGTCCACAAGGTCAGGGCGAAGCGCCAGAACGACCGACGTCTCGAAGTCGCCCGCATGGCCAGGCACGTGGGCAAAGCGGTCATAGGTGCCAAGCGACGCCATCGCCTCGCGCCCAAGGGTCCAGTAGCTTGCACTGGCGAGGACGACGTGCACCCCCTCGTCGTGAACCAAGCGTTGCACGACGGTCCCGTTCGGGTGCTCATTGCCGCCGTGTCCATTCAGGATCAGGATGCGCGCGACCCCGTGACCGGCGAGGCACCGCACGAGGTCAGAGACGACGTCGATGTAGGTTGTCGCAGGAAGCGACATCGTGCCGGCGAACGGCAAGTGGTGGTGTGACACGCCGGTGTGCACGGTCGGTGCAACAAGGACCGGCGGGGGTGACCCGGGTGCGTGCAGGCGCGCCGTCGCGGCGCGGGCGGCCTCCCGGGCGACGTGCGAGACGACAAGGGTGTCGGTGAAGACCGGCAAGTGGGCGCCGTGCTGCTCGATCGATCCGGTCGGCAGGATCACCGTTGCGCCGGCCTCATAGGCGCGCTTGGCGGCCTCGCGCGTGAGTTCCTCGATCAAGACGGTCATCGACACCTCCTGGGGCGGCTTGCGGGCGCAACAACGGACGCCTGCAGCGTACTCGCCTCGCACCAGTGCCGGGTGCAGCCACCCACGTGCCAAGGCGGCTACGATGCGGGGATGCCACCCCGACGCGCGCGGGCCGGGTGCCCGTACTGTGCCGACCCGCTTTTGCACCATCCGGGCGGCGATGCCTGCGAGAGCGGGTGCCCGGTGGTGACGTGTCCGCGATGCCGCGCCCCGTTGGCGCCGTTCCTCAACCCGGACGACTCGATCCCACCCGGGCCGCACGTCTGCACGCACCTCGCAGTCGTGGCGCCCGGCCACGATGCGTCGCCCGTGCCCGACCTAGGGACGATGGCGATCAAGGCGCCGCCGGCGCTGCCGCGCCACCTTGCCGCCCGATCGATCCCGGCGGCGATGCGTGCCGAGGCATTTGGTGAACTGGCCCCGATTCTTGTGGTGTGGCGACGCCTGACCGCTCACCCGTCGGCCGATGCCCTCTTGCACGCCATCGTCGCGCATCGCGGCCTCGATGGCACCGTCGCCGTGGTGCATCCGGCAGGCGACGTGGCGGAGGTCGGTGCGGTGGCGTTCGCTGCCGACGCCGCACGCATACGGGCCGTCATTCTGGAAGATGACCGTGCCCTTCGCGACGGGTTTCGCACCCTCGCGTCGCGCCTCGTCGGGAACGGGTAACAGATTTAACCGCAGCGCGCAGGCCTGTGCCCGGCATGTCGGGATGGCTCTGTCAGGACAGCCCCTCCCAAGCGCCTTCGCCCAAGGACTAGGGAGTCCGGTTGGCGCGCCTCTAAACGGGTAGGAGACACGGCCGACGAGGCGCCCACGGCGCTATGATCGGCGCCGCGGAGGGAACCGTGCCTGACACGCCGACGGTGCTTGCCACCGGCTTCAACTCACCCGAAGGGCCCGCCTTCGACCGGCATGGCAACTTGTGGTTCGTCAACTGGTTGACCTCAAGCATCAATCGCCTCGATGGATGTGTGCCCGGTGGGCCGGTCACCGAGGTACTCAACACCGGAGGGATCCCGGCAGGCCTCGCATTCCACCCCGACGGCACGCTCTACATCGCCGACGAGGGCGACCAGTGGCATGGAGTCCTGCGTGTTGCACCGCCGTACAACACCATCTCCCCGTGGCAAATCGCGTATGCCGGCAAGGCCCTGAACGGCGCCAACGACCTTGTTTTCGCCAATGACGGCACCCTGTACTTCTCGGACCCGTGGCGGTCTTCTCTGGAGAACCCAATCGGCGGGTTCTACCGTGCCTTCCCGGACGGGCGCCTCGAACAGATCGACACCGGTCTCGCATTCCCGAACGGCGTCGCAATCGCGCCCGACCAATCGGCGGTGTTTCTCGCCGAAACGAGGCCGAACCGCATCTTGCGCTACGACCTGCGCCGTGACGGCACCGTTGGGCCACGCACCGTCTTCGCCGTTCTCGATGGCCCACCCGGGCCGGATGGCATGGCGTTCGACGAGGCCGGCAACCTGTACGTCGCACACTACAACGGCGCGCGAGTTAATATTCTTGACTTGCTTGGCAAGCAGGTCGGAGCCATACCGGTCCCCGGGCCAAGCGTGACGAACGTCGCGTTCGGTGGCCCGGACCGGCGGACGATGGTGATCACCGAGGTATCGACGGCAAGCGTCTACGTTACGCGGGCGACCGTGCCCGGCCTTCGGTTGTTTGACGGAACCTAGAATCGCACGCGTTGGCGAGGGGCACCGCCGCGCAACCGTGGGGAGGAACGCATGGCCGAACGTGCCGACGTACTCGTGATCGGGGCGGGAGCGAGTGGGGCCGCCGCCGCGTGGGTGCTTGCCCGTGGTGGGCGGCGGGTGACGATCCTCGAGCAAGGCGACTGGATCGACCCGGCCGCGTACCCGCAGCATCGCACCGACTGGGAACGGTTCCGCCAGACGATTTTCAACCGCGACCCGAACGTGCGCCAGTTGCCGGAGGACTACCCGGTCGACGTCACCGAGACGCCCATTGACCCGCTGATGTTCAACGCCGTCGGCGGTAGCACCATCCACTGGACGGGCCACTTCCCGCGGTTTCGGCCGTCAGACTTCCGTGTGAAATCGCTCGACGGTGTCGCCGACGATTGGCCACTCGACTACGCCGAACTCGAACCGTATTACGACCGGAACGATGCCTTCATCGGCGTTACCGGCCTCGCTGGAGACCCCTCCAACCCGCCACGGTCGGCCCGCCCGTACCCGTCACCCGCCCTCGATGCCACGGGCGAGGCGTTCGTCCGCGGCCTCGAGGCACTCGGGTGGCACTGGTGGCCATCTGACGCGGCGTACGTGCGCGCGCCGCACCACCCCGGGCGCCTGGCCTGCAATGGCTGCGGACCGTGCGACATTGGGTGCCCGATCGGGGCAATGTCGAGTGCGCACGTGACGTACATCCCCGAGGCAATCAAACTCGGCGCGCAGGTGGTCACCAAGGCGCGCGTACGCGAGATCTTGGTAGACAGCGACGGTAAGGCGTCCGGGGCGGCGTATTACGACGCCAATGGCCACCTGCAGGTGATCCACGCCCGCACGGTCATCGTCGCAGCGAACGGGGTCGGCACACCTCGCCTCCTATTGAACTCGCGGTCGGCGCGCTTCCCGAACGGCCTCGCGAACTCAAGCGACCTCGTTGGGCGGAACTTCATGTTCCACCCGGTGGCGATCGTGCGAGGGGTCCTAGAGGAGCGAATCGATTCGTACGAAGGGCCGACTGGGGCCCTCTTGAACTCGCAGGAGTTCTACGAGACCGACCCGGCCAAGGGTGCCGTGCGCGGCTACCAACTGCAACTGGT
>CAILQO010000403.1 GCA_903836285.1 uncultured Chloroflexota bacterium | reverse complement strand
CGACCGCGTCGGCAAGGCGGGCGCCGTGGGCGTCGCGCGACTCGCGTTGGGCGCGGCCAACCCAGGTCGCCGTGATGCCGTGCCGACGGGCTCGTTCGAGGGCCATCGCGTCGCGCCGGTCACTGATGACGCCGACGACCTGCGCGTTGATCGTGCCGGCGGCGCACGCATCGATGACTGCTTGCAGATTGGTGCCCGTGCCGGACGCCAGGACAGCGAGGCGGACCGCCGTGCCTACGCCAGGCATGTCCGGTCCGCACCGGGCGGGCACGTGTCGAGGGCGCCGATGACCCACGTTGCCTCGGCGATCGACGCCCGCACGGCATCCACGCCGTCGCGATCGACGACCATCACCATGCCGACGCCCATGTTGAGGGTGCGGTACAGCTCCACGTCGGGCATCGCAACGAGGTCACGCACGAGCTGGAAGAGAGGTGGGACCGGCCACGACCCGAGACGCACGACGGCGCGGACCCCCTTTGGCAGGACGCGCGGCAGGTTGTCGACCAACCCGCCGCCGGTGATGTGCACAAGGGCCTTGAGCGCCGGGTGCCGGAGCACCGGTTCGAGGACCGGCAGGTAGCTCCGGTGGGGAACGAGCAGGGCGTCGGCGAGCGGACGGTTCAAGGGTGCCGGGGTCGAGTCAAGGGAGGCCCACGCGAAGAGGCGGCGCAGCAGCGAGTAGCCGTTGGTGTGCGGGCCGTTCGAGGCGATCCCGATAAGGACGTCGCCCGGCCCGATCCCCGCGCGGGGCAGGAGGTCGGCACGTTCGACGACGCCGACGAGCGTGCCGGCGATGTCGAAGGCGCCGTCGCGGTAGACCCCGGGCATCTCCGCCGTCTCGCCCCCAAGGAGGACGCACCCGGCTTCGCGGCAGGCCTCGGCCATCCCGGCGACCGTCTCGGCGACGCGTTCCGGGTCGAGGCGCGACGAGGCGAGGTAGTCGAGGAAGAAGAGCGGGCGCGCACCCTGCACGAGGACGTCGTTGACGCAGTGGTTGACGATGTCGATGCCGGTGCCGCGGACGCGATCGAGGCGGGCGGCCAACTCAACCTTGGTGCCAACGCCATCGGTCGACCCGACGAGGACGGGGTGGTCGAACTCCTTGAGGAACGAGACGTCGAGGGCACCACCGAAGGCACCGACGCCGCGGAGGACCTCCGGTGTGCGCGCCGTCGCGGTCGACGCCACGCTTGCGCCTAACAGCCCAACGGCGCGATTGCCCTCCTCGATGTTGACGCCGGTGGCGGCGTACGATGCCAACGAAAGGCCCGGCGCGCGCCACCCGATATCCGTGCGGTAGGTGATGCCGTCCGAGGCGACCCTAGCCACGCCCTCGTAGGCCCGTTGGCGGGCGCCGGCAAGGTCGGACCCGATTCCCACCACGGTCGCGACCCGCCCGCCGTCTGTCACCGGGACACCATCGCGGATGGTGGTGGCACCGTGGATGGCGATCACGCCGTTCCCGTCGTGCAGGCCGGTGACTGGGCGACCGGTCTCTGGTCGACCGGGGTAGCCGGGCGACGCGAGGACGACGCCAAGCGCGGCGCCGTCGCGCACCCTCACCGGAACCTCTGCGAGGCGACCCTCGACGCACGCCTCGATCACCTCGAGCAGGTCGGTCTCGAGCAGGGGCAGCAAGACCTGCGCCTCCGGGTCGCCGAGGCGGCAGTTCCACTCGAGCAGCCGGGGGCCGTGGGTGGTCCACATGAGGCCGGCGTAGACCCACCCGACGTAAGGCGTACCGGCGGCGCGGCGCGCGTCCACCACCGGCGCAATGAACGTGGCGCACAGGTCGTCCAGGGAGGCGGTCGCCGACGCCGGCAGCGGTGCCGGGGCGTAGGCGCCCATGCCCCCGGTGTTCGGG
>CAILQO010000402.1 GCA_903836285.1 uncultured Chloroflexota bacterium | reverse complement strand
CCGGTGCGTGCACGGCCGTTCGTCGGCCATTGCCTCACACCGGGTCGCGAAATGCGTAAAAGAAGCCAAACCCACCGGAATTGGGTGTCGCAAAGCGAGCTGCTGCGACCGGCGTCTCATGCATGACGGCCGCATCGTACCGGACTGTCAGGACGCATAGCAACCCGGCCCCGACTGACGCTCCTGAGAGAGAACGTCCCGTCCCGAGCACCCCCCATTGCGACGGGAGCGGGCCGAGTACCGGCGCCTACCCTTGTTCCGCGGATGCCCGTCTCCACCACGTCTCGACGATAGGAACGATCTCTCGTGCCTCACATGTTCGCCGCGTCGCAGGGGGCAATGAGTCGAAGAAGACTCGTCCGTAGCGGCGGGTGACCATGCGCGAGTCGAGAATCACGACGACGCCCCGGTCGGTCGTTGTGCGGATGAGCCTCCCAAAGCCTTGGCGCATGCGCACCACCGCCTGCGGCACCGCAAGCTCCCCGAAGGGGTCGTCGAGCAGCTCGCTGCGCGCGGCGAACACGGGATCTGACGGCACCGTGAACGGGATCCTCACGATCACGAGGCACGACAGCGCGTCGCCGGTGACGTCGATCCCTTCCCAGAAGCTCGCGGTGCCGAGGAGGATTGCGTTGGGCGTGGCACGAAACCGATCAAGCAGGATGCCGCGCGGACCATCGAGTCCCTGCCCCAGAACCACCAGATTGGGCAGCGACGCCGAGAGCGCCGCGTGTGCGCCGCGGAGGCTTGTGTGCGACGTAAAGTGGGCGAGGGTCCGCCCACCCATCGCCGCTCCGATCCCCGCAAGGATGTCGTGCAACACTGGTGCCGACGACGGCGAACTAGGGTCCGGCAGGTCACGGGGCACGACCAGCAGCGCCTGGTTGGGATAATCAAACGGAGACTCAACCGCTAGCACGTGAGCATTCGACCCCAAGCCAAGCCGGTTACGGGCGTACTTAAACGTTCCGTCAACGCGAATCGTTGCTGAAGTCAGTACCACCGCGTCCAACCCTTCGAAGAGCAGTGCCTGCAGCTGCCGGTCGACACTCAGGGGCGCGGCGTGAAGCCGGACCTCTCGTGGCACCCCACTCGCACGAGGCCCCCACGAATCTTGATCGACCTCCCCCGCCGCGGCGGGCGAGCGGCTCTGCCGATCGAGGCTCACCCAAGCAACGTCCTCGTCGCTCGGTTCCAGAACGACCTTCGCGGTAACCGCACGCGTCTCCTCGAGCAGGGCTATCGCCTCCACGAGTTCCACGACTGCGTCGTCGACGGTCTCTGAAGCCCCGACGTGAGGGTCGAACGCCTCCTTGAAGCGTCCGATCGCTCGTGACGTTGCGAGCAAGGCCTGCGACAGGACTTCCCATGCGTCGCACGCCGCCCTCCACTGGTCCCCTTCGCGAACCTCGGGCACGAGGCGGACCTCTCGATCACCCGCCCCGTCAATCCCGGGCCGCGTCCGCGCCTCAAGTACCGCAACGAGGGCGTCACGGAACGGTCCAACCGCCTCACGAGCCGCTGCGACCATCGCATGGATCTCTGCAGTCAGGTCACCCACAGTGTCCCGGGCGAACTGTCCCCCTACCTCGACGTAGGTCCCGGCGATTCGTGCGACCGACCCACCGAAGCGCGCCCCGCCCATCGGGGTGCTGAGTGCGCCAAGCGCGTTCACGAGGTCACGCGTTGCCACCTCGGCCCCCAAGTGGTCGGTCGCCACGGCTTCGAGGTGGTGCGCCTCGTCGATGATTGCTTCCGCGTATTCGGGCAGGACGCCGCGCTCACCAGACGCCGCCGTCGCAAGGTCGGTCAGCAGGAGCGCATGGTTCACGATCACGAGGTGGGAGCTCGCCGCGCGCCGGCGTGCTCGGGCGACCCAGCAGCGTCCAGATCGATTCTCCGGGCACAGGCGACTAGTGCAGTGCAGGACGTCCGCAGCCAAGTGCGCATTCCACGCCGCCGTCTCGGCGTCATCAAGTGCAAGTTCGTTGCGGTCGCCTGTCGCCGTGATCCGTACCCAGATCGCGATGCGCGCAGCAAGGATTCGCGCGGGCTCGCCCGCGAGGTTTGCCACAAGGAAGCGCCGCCAGCGACGCACGCAGAGGTAGTTCGCGCGCCCCTTGAGGACGGCGACGCGCACCTCGGGCGGTTCACCTGCCCCCGAACCAAGCGCGCGCCGCATCACCGGCACGTCCTTGTTGACAAGCTGGTCCTGCAAGGCAATGGTGTGCGTCGAGATGACCACGCGACGGCCGTTCTGGACCGCATGCATCGCGGCCGGCACCAGGTACGCGAGGCTCTTGCCGGTACCCGTGCCCGCCTCCACCATCACGCGGAGACCGTCGTTCAGCGCCCGAGTGACCGCGCGCGCCATCTTGACCTGACCGGGACGTACCTGGAAACCGTCCAAGGCCTCACCGACGGCGCCGCCCGGACCGAGCGCGCCCATGACTGCGCGCTCGTCGATGGGGTTCCGCTCCTTCGCCTCCTGCAGTGGCGAGGAGAACAGCCCATCTGCCACACCCGTCGGGCCGGGGTCAGGGGCACCTGCGCGCGTGACAGGCCACCCCCCTTGCGCCTCTCCCGCACCACCCAGCCCCCGCCGTGCCACATCGCCGAGCGCGCCATCGACGATCGGACCGAGCCGCGTGGCCCCGTTCGCGAGGATCCGGTGAAGTTGGTCCAGCAGCGTCGAGTCAAGGCGCGAGAGAAGCGCGCGGCACGCGCCTTCCACGACACTGGCCTCGCGCAAGCGGGCAGCCGAACCGCGGGGGGCGTCAGGCGGCACATCGATCCCCAGGGCGGCGCTCAAACCAATGCGATCTCCGGGCGACTTGTTCCCGATGAGGACTGAAGACATCAACCACGCGATGTCGAGCTGGTCTGCCTCAGCTGACGCGTTGCGGGAACCGAAACGCCGGGTCACGTGCGCGGTGGCATGGCGTCGTCCCCAACGTGTCCCTGCGCGCTGAGCCACGCTTCGAGGATCGGCCGGATGGACGCGACGGCGCGGGAGCGGTGGCTGGTGGCGTTCTTCTCAGCCGGTGTGAGCTCGGCCATGGAGCGATCACCCATGAGGAAGATCGGGTCGTAGCCGAACCCATTCGTGCCGCGTGCCATGTCCCCGATCACGCCATCCACTGTCCCGGTCCCCGTCCCGACAAGGCGACCCGGCTCGGCCAGCGCGATCACCGACCGGAAGCGTGCGGTGCGACTTCCAACTGGGACGCCATCGAGCTTCGACAGCACCAAGGCGATCCGGTCGGCGTCAGAGGCATCGTCACCTGCGTACCGGCGGCTGCGCACGCCCGGTTCGCCCCCAAGCGCGTCAACTTCCAGGCCGCTATCGTCGGCAAGCGCAGGCATCCCCGCCCGAGCGGCAAATGCCATGGCTTTCAGGATGGCGTTCGCCATGAGCGTGTCGCCAGTCTCATCCACGTCGAAGCCCTCGAGGCCCGCGTCGGTTGGCAGCACAAGTTGGCACCCGAGACCATCAAGTAGTGCGCCGAGTTCGACGACCTTGTGGGGATTGGTGGTGCCAACCAGGATTCGAGGGCGGGAGGATCGGTCAATCATTGTGGTTGCGCTTCCGATCCGGATCGTACCGTTGGCGGCGTTTCCCCCCGTCTCTCGGCGCAACTGGGGCCGTTCACGCGGCAAGGTCCTCCTGAGCGCAGCACCTCAGTGGGAGGACTTGAGTGGCGCAAGCTACCAGCCACCCGGCGAAACGGGGTGATCGCTTTCGCAGGGG
>CAILQO010000401.1 GCA_903836285.1 uncultured Chloroflexota bacterium | reverse complement strand
CCCTGAATGAGGAGCGTGGCGCCGCTGTCAAACCCGACGAGTCCCATGCACCGGTCCTCACACGGGAGGCCACGCTCCATCACATCGGTGGTGCGCTCCACTGCGCCCATGACCCATCGCGGCGTCTCCTCACCGAGGAGGTGGAGCGCGAGTCGGATGTTGTGCGAGTTCGTATTGAGAATGTTGCCGCCGTCATCGATGGCGACTTGTAGGACCTTGCCGATGGCGCCCTCGGCGATGAGTTGCCGCGCACGGGCCCATGTGGCGTGATGTGGACGCTGGAACGCGATATAGAGATTGACGTCGTTCCGCTCGCACGCGATAAGCATGTCGTCCGCTTCGCCAAGGCTCAGGGCCATCGGCTTCTGACAGATGATCGCCTTCGGCTTGCGCGCCGCCGCGGCGATGGTCATCTCGGCGTGTTGGCGGTGCCATGAACAGACATCGACGATGTCTGGCTGCTCAGCGTCGAGCATTTGCCGATAGTCGGCGTAGCGTCGTTCGGGCGCGATGCCGAAGAACTCGCCGAATTCGCGGCGGGCGTCTGGATGGGTGTCGGCACATGCGCCGATCTCCACTGGGTTGCCAGGAACGCCTTGCCACGCGCGCGCATGGACGCGCCCGATGGTTCCGCACGCGATGATCGCTGTCCGGTACTTCGCCATGCCTCTCCCTCCCGGGTTGGGCGCTCTCCGCGGACATCGGGAGGGCGCCTCAACCATCGGCACCACCGCACGTTTGGGTCTGGGTCGACTGGTGCCGGGCGCGGATGCTACGCGAAACGGCGAACCGATGCCTGCCGGGCTACCCGTCGAGAAGCGAACCAAGCGCCGCCGTGACATCGCCGGTGAACGGTCCACCGTGGGCGCTGAGGACCATGGCGATCCGGTCTCGGTATGGGTTGAGAGCGACCTTCACACTCGCGGCGATGTCTGCGTCTGACGAGGCGGACTTGGGGTGCGCGCTGGGCCCGTGAAATGCCAAGTGATCCGGCCGTTCCATGATGACGTCACCCGCAAAGATGACGACCTTGCCGTCGGGCATCGTCCAAGCAAGAAGCGTGTCACCGACGAAAGCTGCGTGCACCGGCAGGGCAACCAGACCCCCTGGCAACTGGTCGGCTGCACCGTAGAGGCGGTCCGGCTTTCCTTCGTACTCACCATCACCCGCTTGCGGGGCCCAGACCGGCACCGAATATTGGGTCCTGGCATCGTAGGCTGAGCGCTCGTGCATGTCGTTCGTCAGGATCGAGGCGGTGGGATATCCGCCCATCTGCTCGATATGCGACTCGAGCTGGGACATCGTGCGGGCATCTGGCATGACCGGGTCAATGAGGACCGGTCCATCACTTGTCGCGAGCGCGTAGCTGTGCCAGCGCCGTACGCCACCATCGTCTCTCGGCCACGACATCGTCCACCGCAGGAGGCGTGGGTAGCCGGCGGTCCCCACCAGGATTTCCACGGAACCGGAGCCTGCCGCGTTCACCGCCATCGAGCCCCTCCATCAAGCGTCGCCTGGCGCCACTGTCACGGGGGGTGCGCCGGCTTAACCTGACTCGTATCCTACGCGACGTGAGCGGAGGGACGACCATGGGTGGCATGCGCGGTGGTCCGGGCAAGTCCGTGCGGGGCCTGCACGGCGTTGACGGCGTGGTGGACGCCCTGGCGGGCCAACGGTATGTATCGGACAGGGCGCTTGCGACGGCGCTGTACCTCTCGTTGGCATTGCCCAAGCCCCTCCTCCTAGAGGGGGAGGCAGGTGTCGGAAAGACCGAAATTGCCAAAGCGTTGAGCGCGATCACTGGCGCGCCGTTGATTCGGCTCCAATGCTATGAAGGGCTTGACATCTCCCACGCGGTGTACGAATGGGATTACAGCCGGCAGATGTTGCACATTCGTATGCTTGAGGCACGTGGCGGGTCAGGAGACGCCGAGGACTTGTTTAGTAACCGCTTCCTTGTCCGACGTCCATTGCTTCAGGCGATTGAGGCAACAGCGGAGCAGCCTCCCGTGCTTCTGATTGATGAGCTTGATCGCGCCGATGACGAGTTCGACGCCTTCCTTCTTGAGTTGCTATCGGACTGGCAGGTGACGATCCCCGAGCTCGGCACGGTACGTGCAATGACGCCACCGATGGTCATCATCACTTCGAACCGGACGAGAGAGTTGCACGACGCATTGAAGCGTCGCTGCCTCTACCACTGGATCGAGTACCCAACGATCCAGAAGGAGATGGAAATCATCGCCGTTCGGATGCCGGAAGCCCCTGAGCCCTTGGCCGCGCAAATCGCGACGTTCGTGCAGGCGCTGCGAAAGGAGGATCTCTGGAAAGTGCCCGGTGTCGCGGAGACTCTCGACTGGACCGCGGCGATCATCGCATTGGGGATCCAGGAACTTGGGCACCCGGACGTTGCTGACACGCTTGGCACGCTTCTCAAGCATCAGGAGGACGTGCTTCGGGTTCAACGTGACCTGTTACCCAAGTTGACCGCGCAATCTGGCTCGTGACGATTTGCGGCGACACGGGGGTGATTGGGTGACTTGGTCCGGTTCCGGGACGCGCGTGATCCGGGATGCCGAAGCGTTCAACGCCGCCTCGAAGCATCCACAAGCGATTGCGGGAGCATTCCTGCACCGCCTCGTCCGGTTCGGCCAGGCCTTGCGTGCGGCGGGCGTTCCTGCTCACCCGACGCGGATACAGACGCTCGCATCGACACTTCCGCACATCGACATCGGTCGGCGCGACGACCTGTACTTTGCGGCGAGGGCGTCGCTGGTGGCTCGGCCCGACCAGCGGGAGACATTTGATCGCCTGTTCGCGCAGTTCTTCCCTCCAGTGCGCCGGCAGTCGCTCGAACCGCAGACCCAAGCGGAGAGCACCTCCCCAGATGCACTGCCCGGGCCGCCCGACGAGGACGCGCCGCCCGACGGCGACGATTCCGAAAGCGATTCTGACACCACCCCGGGCGCCACACAGTTCGTGTTCGAGCTCGACGAACCTCCCCCGTCCGAGGAAGGTGACGATGGAAGCGCACCGCCCGCAGTCGCCAGCTACAGCGCGAACGAGACGCTGCGGGATAGGGACTTCGCGCACTTGACCGACGCCGAGCTGTCGGTTGTTCGTCGGCTGATGCTTCAACTCCGCACTCGGTATGCCATGCGGTTGACCCGCCGCTTGCGCCCGGCACGGCGCGGACCTCGGCTGGACCTCCGACGGACTATCCGGCGCTCGCTCTCAACGGGCGGAGAAACCCTGGCATTCGCGCGACGCGAACCAAAGCTTCGTCCTCGACCGCTCGTCCTTCTCTGCGACGTGTCCGGGAGCATGGAGCGCTACACCCGACTGCTCCTCCAGTTCTTGCATGTGGTTTCGCACGGAACTGGCGCGAGTGTTGAAACGTTCGCGTACGCGACGCGCCTGACGCGGATCACCACCGCACTGCGACGCCGGCGCGTCGATGATGCGCTGTCGCGAGTCCACGAGGACGTCCAGGACCTGCACGGGGGTACGCGAACTGGAGAGGCGCTCGCGTCGTTCAACCGTGTCTGGGCAAGGCGGGTTCTCGGTCGCGGCGCGGTCGTGCTGCTGATCTCGGACGGCTGGGACCGGGGCGACCCGGTGCAACTCGGGCGAGAGATGGC
This sequence comes from uncultured Chloroflexota bacterium, assembly GCA_903836285.1. Lineage (GTDB taxonomy): Bacteria > Chloroflexota > UBA11872 > UBA12225 > UBA12225 > CAILQO01. Next base: position 15,889 of record CAILQO010000401.1, on the reverse strand, counting down.
CAGGCTCCACCGCACGTGCTTCCGCCTGTACTGGCTGAACCCGCTGCTTGGCTCGCCCAACTACAAACCATTGACACGCGGGATGCAGGCGGCGCTTCCGCACTTGGACGACTTCCTGCCCGCTCATAGCCTAGCTTCCCTGACGGAGCTGCTGGACCGGCTTGCAGACCTGCCGCTACGACGTAGCGGCGCCGTCCCTGAGTCTGCCCGACGTCGACCGCGGTCGCCATTCTTGCCTGCGGCCTCACGTGCGCGCTGACACACAGGCTCACCTGCGTGTCGTGAGTGTTCCGAGGGTGTGCGGGAAGAGTGGTGAGACGAGTGCGCTGAGTGCGCGCGCGTACGCTTGAATCTCCCCTTGGGCATCCTCACCAAGGCGCTGCACAAGGAAATGGGCGAGCGCCTGGATGCTTGCGGTCCATCGCCAGACCGTGTGGAGCGCGTACGCCGGCAGGAAGAGGCGCGCCTGTTCGGCGCTGATTCCGGCCTCAATCGCCCATTCATAGTGGCGGTTCGACTCCGCGATGAGGTCTATCAGGCGGGCCGTTGCCTCTGATCCAACCTCTGCGGTGACCGGTCCGGCCGACCCTTGCTTCGAACTTGCGGGCTTGCGCCGCCACGGAAACCCCGTTGAGGCATCGGGCACGTAGAACTCCGGCGGCAGTGTCACGTACCGACGGCTTGCCTCATTCCGGGCGTGCAACAGGTCTCCGCTGCCGTCTCCACCATCGTCGCCCTGCCCTCGCCAGGCCAGCACATCTGCGAGCTCGGCCGACAGTTCGACCCCGAGCATTTCGGCTGAGTCGGGCGAGTGCGCGGCCCCGACGCGGTACTTGAACCACTGGCGCGCGATCATGAGCGGTGCCTTGATCTCGACCGACACGACAGCGTGGCGGAACGGGCTGTGATGTCCGTGACGGGCGAGGTATGCGACGAGCCGCTCGTCTGCAGGACTGAAATCCGCGGACTCCTTCATGTAGGAGGCCCGGGCCGCATTGACGACGGAGAGGTCGTCGCCCATCCAGTCGACAAGGCGGACGTACCCCGTCCTAAGGACTGCCACTCTCTGGCCGCGGGTCGGGGTGGCTTGCGTAGAAGTGTCGGGTTCCACGAGGGTGGGGACGCGCGGCACCCTGAGGTAGTTGCGCTTCGGGGCGTCCGACTAGGTCTGACGCGGGTCTGGCGCTGAAGGTGGGCGCCCATGCCAGTCCATCTCGCCCGTTTCTGGAAAGTGACGTTCCACGTACGGGGATGGGTACACGAAAAGCATCACGAATGGCTCGGAGCTATCGTTCCGGAAGCAGTGAGGGACGCCAGCTGGCACGTAGGTGGTATCGAACGTACCAACCGCCTGCTCCACGCCCTCGATGACCGCCGTCGCACTCCCCTGCACGACGGTCACTTGCTCCTCGCAATTATGGTAGTGCAACGGGACTGACGCTCCGGGCTCAAAATGACTAATTCCTGACGTGATGGCTTCTGCGCCGACGACGTACGTCGTGAGCCGGTGGGTCAGGGTGCCCGGTTCCTTGCCCGGGGTCTTCCATCCGTCAAATCGGATGATTGGCATCGGTTTTCCTTTTTAGTTCGTGCGTGGTGCACCGTTGGGATTGCGTGGCATGCCTTTCACCGCAGGCCAGTATAGGGGTCATTGCTATACTGCGACCGTGCGCGCCGAAGGTGCGCCCAGAGTTCACACGCCTCCCGACCGGCACCCCGGTCGGCGCGCACACCGTGCGCGCCGAAGGTGCTTGGGCTGACGGGGGCGGAGGCACGAGTCGGTCGCGTTGCGATTGCTCGCCCCACAAACCGGGCCCAAGGAGTTTCCATGGCTGTCGTATCCATGAAGTTGCTGCTCGAGGCGGGTGTCCACTTTGGGCACCAAACCCGCCGTTGGAATCCGAAGATGAAGCCTTTCATCTTCACTGAACGCAACGGGATTCACATTCTCGACCTCCAGCAGACGGTGACCTGCTTGGCAGCGGCGTTCAATTTTGTCCGCGACCTCGGGCGGCGAGGCGAGTCCATCCTTTTCGTTGGCACGAAGAAGCAGGCGCAGGAGGCCGTCGCCGAGGCAGCGCAGCGGTCGGGCCAGTACTTCGTGAACCAGCGTTGGCTTGGTGGGATGCTGACCAACCATGCGACGATGCAGATGCGGATCCGTCGCCTTCAGGAGCTGAAGCTTCGACAAGACCGTGGCGACTTTGCAGTCCTAACCAAGAAGGAAGCGACAAAGCTGACCGACGAGCTTGATCGTCTCCAGGCACGGATGGGCGGCATTGAGGGGATGCGCCGGCAGCCAGGAGCGCTTTTCATCGTCGATACCCGCAAGGAACACATCGCCGTTGCCGAGGCGAAGCGGTTGGGCATCCCGGTTGTCGCGCTCGTCGACACGAACTGCAACCCGGACGACATCGATTACCCCATCCCCGCAAACGATGACGCCATCCGCGCCATTCGCCTGCTCGCGGGGCGCATCGCGGACGCCATGGTTGAGGGACGCGGTTTCGCCGATGCGACCGCCAAGGACGATGTGGTGGATGGCATAGCGGAGCCTGAAGACGAGGAAGAGGCGCTCACCCAGATTGAGCTTGAGCGTGCCCTCTCGGGCGAGGTTGGCCTTGGGTTCATTGAGGACCTTGACGAGGACGGGCGGCCGTATGTCGGGCGCGGTGGACGTCGCCGGGACAAGGACGAGGCGTAACCACGGCACGTGCCGTCCTGCGGGGTGCCACGGTGCCCCGCCCCCATGGAGGTCGAGTGGAGATGGAGATCACAGCCGGAATGGTGAAGGCGCTCCGGGAAGAGACCGGTGCCGGCATCATGGACTGCAAGCGCGCCCTGTCCGACACCGGTGGCGATGTCGAAAAGGCGAAGGTGATCCTGCGGGAGAAGGGTCTGGCCTCGGCGGCAAAGAAGGAGTCCCGTGAGACGAGCCAAGGGCTTGTCGAGGTGTACATCCACGGTGCAGGCCGGATTGGCGCGATGGTCGAGCTGAACTGCGAGACCGATTTCGTGGCGCGCACTGACGAGTTCAAGGGTCTGGCCCGTGACATCGCGATGCAGGTCGTCGCTCAGAGCCCACGGTTCATATCGCCGGAGTTGGCGCCGCCTGAGGTCATCGATGCTGAGGGCCTGACCGAAGCGGATCTTAAGGGCGCGTCGCTCACCACTCAGGATTATTTCCGCGATCCGAAGTTGAGCGTGGGTGAGAAGATCAAGGAAGTTATCGCCAAGTCTGGTGAGAACATCCGCATTCGCCGGTTTGAGCGGTACGAACTCGGCCGATAGCCGCGTCGCACCTGCCGCGTCGCCCTTCACCGGTCTCGGTGAAGGGCAGATGGTCCCGCCTTCGACCGCCGACCTCCAGGCGGTCAGGGCACGAGGAGTTTCCCGTGACGGTCAAGGCGACAACGCCGCCACTGATGGCTGCGCCCGCACGCACCGCGTACAAGCGGGTCCTGCTCAAGTTAGGTGGGGAATACCTCGTCGGTGACGGCCGATACGGAATTGATCCACGCGCCGCAGAGCGGCTCGCCACGATGCTCGCCAACGCCATTCGCGACACAGCGGTTGAGCTTGCCATCGTCATAGGTGGCGGCAATCTCTGGCGGGGAGACACCGGGCACAAACTCGGCATGGAGGAAGCCCAGTCCCACTACATCGGGATGCTTGGGACGGTCATGAATGCCTTGGCCCTTCAGGAGGCGCTCGAGCGGCAAGGGATTGTCACTCGCGTGCAGACCGCCATCGAGATGCGCCAAGTTGCGGAACCGTATATCCGGCGCCGGGCAATCGACCACCTGGAGGATGGCAAAGTGGTCATCTTCGGGGCAGGTACCGGGAACCCGTTCTTCACGACGGACACTGCCGGCGCACTGCGGGCGATGGAGATCGGTGCCGACGTGTTGTTCAAGGCGACGTACGTGGATGGTGTTTACGACGCAGACCCCCGTAAGGTGCCGGAAGCCCGAAAGTACGATGCCATCTCGTACCTCGATGTCCTGAACCAGCGGCTCCAAGTGATGGACAGCACCGCGATTTCGCTGTGCATGGAGCATCGGCTGCCCCTCGTCGTCTTTCGCCTTGAGGAGGATGATGCGTTGACGCGAGCGATACGCGGCGAGGCGGTCGGAACGCTTGTTGGACCAGGCCCCGACGATGCCTGACGGCCGGGCGACGTGGGCGCGCGAGTATGATGGCGCGGGAGGCCGGGAACGATGAGCGGGGATGCAATCGGGCGTGCCATCCGCGATGGCGAGTCTCGAATGGCCAAGGCCGTCGAATCGCTCGAGGAGGATCTCGCCGGCGTGCGAACCGGGCGTGCAAGCCCGGCGCTCGTCGAGAAGATCCATGTTGAGTACTACGGGAGCGAGATGCCGCTCAACCAGATGGCGAATGTCAGCGTTCCAGAGGCCCGCGTGATTGCCATCCAGCCTTGGGACCGCGGGGCGATGCCGGCGATTGAGAAGGCGATCCTAAAGAGTGATCTCGGACTGACGCCGAACAATGACGGCCAGATCATCCGCATCACATTGCCCCAGTTGACCCAGGAACGACGCAAGGAGCTGGTGAAGGTGGTGCATCGTCGCCTTGAGGAGGGGCGTGTCGCCATCCGGAACGTGCGTCGGGACGTCCTCGATCACTTCAAGCAGTTGCGCAAGGAGAACCTCGCGACCGAGGACGACGTCCGTGGCGCCGAGGCTCGCCTCCAGAAGCTGACCGACCGGTTTGTCGCGGATGCGGACAAGGTCGGCCAGCGCAAGGAAGCGGAAATCCTCGAGGTTTAGGGACGTGTCCGGGCGCCGGGCGCCTGCGGCTCAGCGTGCGCGCACCGGCGTCTCGATCCTGGGCGGTCGTAGCCTAGGCAACTGGTCGCCGACGACTGGCCCATCCACTGAAGGCGGGCCACCAACCGCTGCATATGTGATCAAGCCGACTGGCCGACGCCGAAGCCTGGCTGTCCGCTCAGCCACTGCACTCCTCGCGGGGCCGCCGGTGATTGCGGTCATCCTCGCCGGAGGTGGGTGGCTACTCTTGGGCCTTGCTGTGTTTATCGCGGCAGGGCTGCGTGAGTTCTATGGCTTGGCACGGCGCACGGGCGCGGTCGTGGTGGCGCCCACGGGCTACGCCCTCGCAGCAATCCTGCTCTTCCTCTCACCCGGTGCGCGCCTTCTCGCCGATGGCCTCGGTGGGATCGAAAACGCTGGACCTGTCAGGGCTTGGGTCATCGGGATCCTTGAGGCCGGCGCGAACCGTTGGGAAATCGCGGTCACGCTGACGATTGTTGCCCCCCTCGTCTCATTGCTGTTCAAGCGACAAGCGTCAAGGGATCGCTTGACCGGTTGGACTGTGACGGTCGTCGGAGCGTGGTACGTCACGTGGCTGCTCGGAAGGGTCGGCTCACTTCGACTGCTCGAGTCCCCGGATGATCGCTACGCCGGCGGTGCGGGCTGGGTGATGCTCATGGTGCTCGGGACGTGGGCCTGCGACACCGGTGCGTACCTTGTCGGCTCCAGGTTTGGGCGTCGCAAGATGGTGCCGTGGATCAGTCCGGGCAAGACCTGGGAAGGTGCCTTGGGCGGTGCGATTGCCACAGTGGTGGTTGTCGCGGCGTCGACCGCCGGGATGCCGGAGGCTGCGCTTGGTCTTGAAGGGCTCAGATGGCGACCGCTGCCAATCCCTTGGGAACATGTCGTGCCCCTTGGGGTCGGGATCGCAATCGCTGCGATGCTCGGTGACCTCGCCGAGTCAATGATCAAGCGAGATGCCGGTGCCAAGGACGCAAGCGGTCTGTTCCCCGGGCATGGAGGTGTTCTCGACCGCGTCGACTCTGTCCTTTTTACCGCGCCGTTCACGTACTACTACGCCTCGCTGCTGCTCGGTCAGGTTGCCTGACGGCCTGCTCGATGGCGAGCGCAGCATCGAACGGCCTTGCGCCCGGGGCGCGCTTGGACGGTTGCGATACCTCGGGGGGAACGATGGACGATCCAGGTGGGCCGGCGACACTTGCCCATGCGCCGCTCGTGCCGTTCTCGGTGTCACCGATGCCCGGGCGACGCATCCGGGTCGCAATCATCGGAAGCACCGGAAGCGTTGGGCGCCAGGCGATTGAGGTTGTCTCCGCACATCCGGACGTGTTCGAAGTGGTGGCCCTCGCAGCTGGACGGAGTGCGGATCTCCTCGCGGATCAGGCGATTACGACACGCGCCCGCGTGGTCGGCATCACCGGCGGCGACCTTGTGGACGACCGCCACGGTGATCGCGTGCGAGCGGTGCAGGACGCTCTTTCTCGGGTAGCGACGGGTGCGGTCCACGTCATTGGTGGGGTGGGGGCGCTCGAGGCCATTGCAACCCTGCCGGACATTGACGTGGTCCTCGTCGCGACGAGTGGCCGCGGCGCGCTTCCAGCGACGCTCGCAGCGCTCAATGTTGGCCGTGACGTTGCGTTGGCCAACAAGGAAAGCCTTGTCGTTGCTGGACCGCTCGTCGTCGAAGCGGTTCGTCGACATGGTGGGCGGATCTTCCCGGTCGACAGCGAACACAGTGCGCTGTGGCAATGCGTGAACGGTGAGGTGCCGGGTGCGATCCGGCGCCTCATCCTCACCGCATCGGGCGGCCCCTTTCGAACATGGGACGCCGACCGGATCGCGGGCGTGACGGTTGCCGATGCGTTGCGCCACCCGACATGGCAGATGGGTCCGAAGATCACCATTGATTCGGCCACCCTCATGAACAAGGGGCTTGAAGCCATTGAGGCCCACTGGATGTTTGGCGTCGCTTTCGACCGGATCGACGTTGCCGTCCACCCAACGAGCATCGTGCATTCGCTGGTGGAGTTCATCGACGGCTCGGCAAAGGCCCAACTCGGGTGGCCGGACATGCGCCTTCCCATCCAGATGGCGTTGACCCGTGGGGCACGGCTTCTCCGACGCCGCGACGCCTCGGACCCAGCGTCCCGCCCGTTCTCCGTTATCGACGTCGCGTCGTTGGCATTCGAGGCGGCAGACATGGATCGCTTCCCGTGCCTCCGCCTTGCGCTCGATGCGGGTCGAACCGGGGGAACCGCCCCAGCGATCCTTTCGGCAGCCGACGAGGTTGCCGTGGAGGCGTTCCTCAACGGGGCAATCGGGTTCGGTGACATCGCACGTGTCGTGGCCGAGACGCTTGACGATCTCGAACCGACCTTCGTGGAGTCGCTCGATCAGCTTCTCACGATCGATGTCTCGGCGAGGGACTCGGCGCGCGAGCGGGTGCGGGCGCTTTCGAGTCGGCGATGAAGATGTCAGCCCCGCAGCGCGGATAGGGTCGCGTATCGTTGGACAAGAGGGGTGTGGATGGACTGGTCGCTCGTGGCAACGGTCGCGACGTTCCTAGGGGTTTTGACCGTCTTGGTGACCGCGCATGAGCTTGGGCACTTCGTGGTGGCGCGTGTCGCCGGCATCAGGGTGCTCGAGTTCGGGTTCGGATACCCGCCTCGGGTCGCTTCGTTTACCGTGGGCGAGACAACCTACTCGTTGAACCTCCTTCCGCTCGGTGGGTTCGTGCGGATGGATGGCGAGACCGGTGACGGCGACGTCGATGGCTCGTTCGCCGCGCAACCGAAGTTGGCCCGGGCGGCCGTGCTAGTCGCCGGTAGCGCGATGAACCTGCTGCTGGCACCGCTATGCCTGACCACAGCGCTCATGCTTGGCGAAATGGTGCCGTGCGATGGCTGCGGTCGGGTACAGGTCTATGAGGTGCAGGCGGGTTCCGCGAGCCAAGCGGCAGGTGTTCGCGACGGCGACGTGATCACCAGCATCGGTGGCACCGTCGTGACCGACGCGGCGGGACTGCGCGCTGCCGTGCGGGCAAGTGACGGCCGACCGATCGCCTTGCGGTTGGAGCGTGCGGGGACGATTCTCGAGCTTCCCGCGACGCCCCGGCTGAACGCGCAGGGTGTGCCAGCCTTGGGCGTGGCCATCGGCCCGGAGTACGTCCTCGAACAGCGGACGTTCCTTAGTGCGTTCCCGCTTGCGATCACTCGCGCGGGCAATATGGCCGTCTCACTCGTGTCTGGCCTTACAAAGGCCTTCGAACCAGAGGCACAGGTGCAGATCGCCGGCCCGGTCGGGATTGCCGAAATGACTGGCAGGGCGGCTCGCCAAGGGGCACCGACGCTGCTGCAGTTCACCGCCTTCTTGTCGATCAACCTTGCAATATTCAACCTCATGCCGATCCCCGGACTTGACGGCGCGCGCCTTCTGTTCGTCGGCATAGAACGCGTGCGCGGGCGCAGGGTGAGCCCCCGGATTGAGGGCGCCATGCACCTCGCCGGAATGCTCCTGCTAATCGCGGTGATGCTGGTCGTTTCGTTCAGGGACATCCAGCGACTGGTCGCCTCGTAGACGATGGCCGGGTCGCGCGCGTCAGGCGACGCCGCGGTGACGCCGATGCGTCGCCAGTACCTTGACCTCAAGGCACGGCATCCCGGCGCAATCCTCTTCTTTCGGCTCGGTGACTTCTACGAAACCTTTGACGAAGACGCCGAGACCTGTGCCCGCCTGCTCCAGATCACATTGACCGGACGGGAGATGGGTCGGGGCGTGCGCGTGCCAATGGCCGGGGTTCCAGCCCACGCGGTGCAGGGATATCTCGCGCGCCTCGTCGCGCTCGGGCGGACGGTCGCGATCTGCGAGCAGGTCGACGACGGGCGTGCAGGCACGCCGACGCGTCCGATGATGTCTCGGGAAGTCACTCGCGTCGTCACTCCTGGGACGGTGATGGAACCCGCGATGCTCGACGGGCGTCGTAACAACTACCTCATGGCCATTGTGTCATCGGGTAGTCGTCCGCTAGACGCACCTCGACCAGACGGCAGAGTTCCCGTCCGGCGATTGTCGTCTGACTTGAGTGGGGCGGGAGCGGGAGGTCGGCAGGCATGGGGCCTCGCCTACGCTGACATCTCGACTGGAGAGTTTCGGACCACGGAGTTCGACGGGCCGGATGCCGACGAGGAGGTACTCCGCGAGATCGCTCGGATCAACCCGGCGGAGTGCATCGTGCCGGTCGACGCGCGTCACCGGGCAGAAGGAGACGACGAGTCCGCAGAAGCTCGCGCGTGCGGGGGCCGCGTGCGGACACCGTGGGACGGCTGGCGTTTTGAGGCCGGGGCGGCGTCCGACGCGCTCAAGAAGCGCTTCGGTGTTGCAACGCTCGCCGGGTACGGCCTCGATGGGCTTGCAATGGCGACGCGAGCGGCTGGAGCCTTGGTGGCCTATATCGATCGGACCCACGCAGCGCGTCCGCCGGTCCTCGACGGCGTCATTTCGTACCGAACTTCGGACTATGTGCGCCTTGACCCGTTCACGCGCCGGAACCTGGAACTGGACGCGCCGTCCCGTGGTGCCGGCCCGTCGCTGCTCGGCACCATGGACGAGACGCGAACTGCGATCGGGGCGCGGCTGCTCCGCCGATGGCTAGTGCAACCGCTTGCCGACGTTCGCGCGATTATCCAACGCCATGACGCAGTGGCGGCACTCGTCGCCGATGGGGGGCGTCGTGGGACGGTCCGTGGTCATCTCGGTCGGGTAGCGGATATCGAGCGGATAGCGAATCGCGTGGCGCTGGGAGGGGCAACCCCGCAGGAACTGCATGCACTGCGACGGTCGCTCGCGGTCGCCGCCGACGTCGCCGTGTCACTGCGTCGCGGCGCAAGGGACGTGGCGTCTTCCCTCGCCGACGGAATAGACCCTTGCCCAGATGTGCAATCGCTGATCGGGCGCGCGATCTACCCGGAAGACCCCGAATCGATGACGTCAGATAATGGCTCGCGGTCTGAGCCCCCGGGCTTGTCCAACGCCGGGGGTGGACAGCCCACTGAAGGTGGACCGCGTGCAAGCGAGAGGGCGTCGCGAGGCAAGGGCGACCCCCTTGATGCCGTCCGATTGATTCAGCGCGGGTACAGCGAGACCCTCGACGGTCTCGTGGCCGGAGTCCAGGACGCGCGCCGGTGGATCGCCAGCCTTGAGGGCGTTGAGCGCGAGCGAACCAGCATCCCCGGGCTGAAGGTTGGGTACAACCGTGTGTTTGGTTACTACATCCACGTGCCGACGCGGTTCGCTGAACGCGTGCCGCCGGAATACGTTCGGCGACAGACGCTAGCCGACGGCGAGCGATATGTGACGCCGGAGCTGAAGGCAAAGGAGGATGTTGTCTTCGAGGCGGCGACGGCGATCGAGCAGGCAGAACGAGCGGCGTACGATGGCGTCCTCGCCGCGATCGCCGCTTATGGCGAACGGATTCGCGCGACCGGGGCCGCACTGGCGGAGGTTGACGTGGTTGCGAGCCTCGCCGAGGTCGCGGTCCGGCGGGGGTACGTCCGGCCTGATATTGACGATTCGGCCGGTCTGGACATCCGTGATGGGCGACATCCGGTGGTCGAGGCGACGCTCGATGGGGCCGCCCCGTATGTCCCGAACGACTGCGCGGTCGATGCTGACGGCCGCTGGGCGCTCATCCTTACCGGGCCGAACATGGCGGGGAAGAGCACGTACCTGCGGTCGATCGCTCTGATCGTGCTCATGGCGCAGGCGGGCAGCTTCGTGCCGGCGTCGTCCGCGCGCATCGGTGTCGTCGACCGGGTTTTCACTCGGGTTGGCGCGCACGATGAACTCGCGGCCGGACGAAGCACGTTCATGGTCGAGATGGTCGAGGCGGCCCAGATCCTGCGTCTCGCGACTAGACAAAGCCTCGTGATCCTTGATGAGATTGGCCGAGGCACGAGCACGCACGACGGGTTGGCGATCGCGCAGGCGGTCGTGGAACACCTTCATCATCGGGATGACGGGGACGCAACCGGGGGGCGCCCGCGCACGCTCTTCGCGACGCACTTTCACGAGTTGGCTTCGCTGGAGGCATCACTTCCGGGCGTCGCGAACGCTCGTCTCGACGTGCTCGAGGAAGGTTCGAGTGTCACCTTCCTGCACCGTGTCGTGCCGGGCGCGGCTGGCCGCAGCTACGGCATCCATGTGGCCCGATTGGCAGGAATGCCCCGGGCAGTCACCGATCGCGCCGAGCTGTTGCTCAATGCCTTGGAGAAGGTTCCGCCTTCGATGGGCCGACCGGAGTCGTCCGTGGGAACGACGCGCGCGTCGTTGGAACTGTCCACGTCGGCTGGCTTGCCGGGGCCGACGCCTCGGCGCGTTTCGGGGGTATCCACTGGTGACGGGGTGATGCAGCTCACCTTGTTTGCACCACCGTCCCACCCTGTCGCCGAGGCGATCCGGGCACTCGACCTTGATGGGTTGACGCCTCGAGAGGCCCTGAACACGTTGGCGCGGCTGCGCGCGATGGTGGACGAACCGTAGCCGTGATGACCGTCACGAACGGTACGATTTCGTCCACGACGACGTGGCGGGACCGCGGATGCGCGTGACGGGAGACAGCGCCAATGGCGGATCGCAGGACGACACCGACGGGAATGCAGCCGAGCGGGCTCGTCCGTTACGAGCGCCAGTACCGGACGCCGAGCTCTGAGGGGTACCACGTCATTGCTGGTGATGTTCGCCTCGGGCAACTCGACGTGCATTTCACCTCGACAAGCGTGTATGGCACCCTCATCACATTCGTGGACATGCCGGAAGAGCAGGTCCTGGACCTTATCGAGGGAATCGACGACGCGATCGTCCTCTCCGCCGAGGTTCCGCGTGACGATTTCCTAGTCACGGTCTTCCGTGGTCGCCAAACCGGCCTGTACTCCGACGACTTCCTGGAGGAGCGGCGGGAGCGTCGGGGCGACGGCGAGGGGCGCGTCACGCGCATGCGTCGCCCGAACTAGCGGACAGTCTCCGTTCGCACGTTCTCTTGCTAGCGGTGTCTGGTGTGCTGTCGTTTGACCGACGCCCCAAGCGAGGCACCCGGACCGCCTAAACCCGTACGGGACGCGCTCCCGGAACGGCAACCGTGTCAAGTGCTTGGCGGACGATGGCGCGCGGTTCGACGTTTCGCATGCGCGCGCCCGGCGAGACGATCAGTCGGTGCGCCAGCGTCGCTTCGGCGAGGGCCTTGACGTCATCGGGCAGGACGAAGTCTCGTCCTGAGATGACGGCCCGAGCCTGGGCCGCTCGAAGCAGCGCGCTGGACCCACGCGGAGATGCACCCAAGTACACCTCCTGATGGTCGCGAGTCGCGGTTGCGAGGTCCACGACGTATTCGGTGATCGCACGATCGACGTGCACGCGGGCAACCCCTGCTTGCAGTTCCTGCAAGCCCGTCGCGGAAATCACCTCGCCAATCGCCTCAATCGGGTGGGCCTCCCGTTGCGCCGTCAAAATGGAAATCTCGTCGGCCCGGGTCGGGTACCCGAGGCGAATACGCATCAGGAACCGGTCAAGCTGTGCCTCGGGAAGCGGGAACGTGCCCTCATACTCGACCGGGTTTTGAGTGGCCATGACGAGGAACGGCGATGGCAATGCGTGGCTCGTGCCGTCGACGGTGACCTGGCGCTCCTCCATTGCCTCGAGCAGCGCGCTCTGCGTTTTCGGCGTCGCCCGGTTGATCTCGTCAGCCAAGACGATCTGCGCGTGGACCGGCCCACTGCGGAACTCGAACTCACCGTGCTTCTGGTTGTACACCGTGACGCCGGTTACATCTGAAGGGAGCAGATCCGGCGTGAACTGGATCCGCTTGAACGAGCAGCCGACGCTCTTGGCGAGCGCGCGGGCAAGCATGGTCTTGCCGGTGCCTGGGACGTCCTCGATGAGCACGTGGCCCCTGCTCAGAACAGCGATCAGGGCGAGTTCAACTTCCGTCCGCTTCCCGACAATGACGCGTTCAACGTTTGCGACGATGCGTGCGGCGGTATCGGGAAGGGTCTCAGACATTGGTGCCTCACGTGCATGGACTGCAGGGTGACGCACCGTTCCCGGTCGTGGCCGGGCGCCCCTACCAGATCGAAGCGAGTCTACCCGAACCGTGGGTCCGGGTTGGCGGTTCACTCAGTCGCGCGACCACTCAACGGGTCTGTCGCGGCCTTCGCTTCATTCCAAAGCCCGTCGAGAAAGTCGAGTTCGAGTGAACCCCACTCGAGACCTTGATCGGCGACGGCCCGTTCGACGTGCCCGAACCGCCGACGAAACTTCGTGGTGGCCCCCCGAAGGGCTTCCTCGGCATCGACGCCTAGGTGCCTCGCAAGGTTGACGGTAACGAACAGGATGTCGCCGAGCTCATCCGCGCGTGACTCCGGCGCGGCCTCAGCGACCTCTCGAGCCTCCTCGACAAGCTTCTCAAGGACGCCGTCCACGGTCGGCCAGTCAAACCCGACGCGGGCGGCGCGTTCCTGGACAGCCTGCGACTGGGCGAGGGCCGGTAACGCCCTTGGCACGCCATCGAGCATCGATAGCGGAAGTCCATCTGGCTCGACACGGGCCTCGCGTTCGGCACGCTTCGTGGCCTCCCAGTTCGCGAGGACTTCGTCGCTTGTCTTCGCCGAAGCGCCTCCGAAGACGTGCGGGTGTCGCCGGATCATCTTGCCGGTTATGGCTGCGACGACGTCACCGAAGTCGAACATGCCGTTCTCGGCTCCAATCTGGGCATGGAACACGATCTGCAACAGGAGGTCACCAAGTTCCTCCTCCAGGGCGAACGCGTCGCCGGAGTCAAGTGCCTCTAGGGCCTCGTACGTCTCCTCGAGCAGGAAGCGGCGCAGCGACTCATGCGTCTGTTCCCGGTCCCAAGGGCAGCCGTCCGGTGCGCGCAGGCGTGCCATCACTTCGATGAGCGACGACGGCTCGCGTGTCGCTTGAAGGATCGGCAAAGGAGGCACCCACACGCTCGTCAGGTGGTCAACATCACCCCGACGGTCGAGCTGCCAGAGCGGGACCGACGAGACCTGTGCTTCGTGAATGACGCCTGCGGCCCGGATGATCGTGACAACGTGATCATCTGGGTAGTGACGCCCGAGTTCGACCTTTAGTCCCGCGGCGACCCGATGGGAATGGACTTGGCAGACGAGCAAAGGCACGGTCGGGTCGATTCGACCAAGCGCCAGTGCATCGGCAATCCGGGCGCCGTCGCCCAGGTCCGTGTCGATGAGCGGAGCGATGACGTCGATGAACGAAACTCCAGGCACGACGTGGACGACGATGTCTGACGACCGCGCTTGGGTCCGAAGACGGGCGACGGTCGCCTCGCCGATCGTGGGGTGTCCCGGCACACCGTACGTCACCGGTCCACTGGCGGCGCGCTGCAATAGGTCTGCGACGATTGCGTCATAGACGGAGTCGAACGAGTTTCCAAGGTCGTACACATGGTCATACGACGGCGTGTCACGTAACCAGTCGATGGCGCCGACGGTCGGGTGGATGCGCGTCCGGAGGACAAGTGATCCGGCCGCAGCTGCCGCTTGAAGATGCGCCCGTGCGTCGATGGTGAGATGTCCAGGCATCCCCGGGCCGAGGCCAACGACCGTGATGGTGCGCCGTTCACTCGCCACGAAACGCATCCAATCCTGTCAGCTTACGCCCGAGCACGAGCTGATGCACTTCGTCAGTGCCTTCGTAGGTGAGCTCGCTCTCGAGGTTCGCCGCATGTCGCAGGCTGACAGCACTGTCTAGGATCCCGACTGCGCCGAGGACGGTCCTTGCGGTACGGGCCACGTTGAGCGCGTGGCGAACGTTGACCATCTTTCCAAGCGAGACGTCGGTGTGATGAAGGGCGCCCCGTTCCTTCAGGCGACCGAGGTGGAGGGCAAGCAGCATCGATTGGGTCACCTCGCCGTACATGGCGGCAAGCTTTCCTTGCGTGAGCTGGAATGCACCGATCGGTCGCCCAAACTGCTCACGCGACTTTGAGTACTCCAGGGCTTCCTCGAAACAGGCCTGCGCCGCTCCTGCGACCCCCCACACGATGCCGAAGCGCGCCTCGTTGAGGCATTTGAGTGCGGACCCAAGACCAACTGCGCCGGGAAGTGCGTTCGATTCGGGGACGAAGCAGCCCTCAAACATGATCTCACTGCTCGCCGATACACGGAAGCTGAGCTTGCGATGGATCGCCATCGGGCGGAAACCGGGAGTGCCCGCGTCCACAAGGAAACCCCGAATGGCACGAGGCCCTTTCGCGCCATCCGGGTCCGTTCCTCCGACGAGACGCGCCCACACGACCGTCACCCCCGCGTGGGTGGCGTTCGTGGCCCATCGCTTGTGGCCGTCGAGCCTGAAGCCCCCAGGAACGGGTCTCGCGGTGACTTCGAGGCCGGACGGATCCGAGCCGTGCAGTGGTTCGGTGAGCGAGAACGCTCCGAGGATCTCTCCTCGCGCCATTCGGTGGAGGTAGCGCGCCTGCTGATCCGGCGTGCCGAATAGGCGGATTGCTGCCTGAGCCAGATGACCATGCACCGAAACGAGGCTGCGAACCCCGGCGTCGGCTCGCTCAAGCTCGAAGGCCACGAGGCCGGCGATCACGGGCGGCAGCTCATCAAGTACGCCAAGCGCTGCGAGACCCGGCACGATGTCGAACGGAAACGTGCCAGACTCCCAGCAATCGGCGATGCGAGGCTGTATTCGATCTTGAACGAATGAGCGCACGCGATTCCGCATGGCAATTTCGCTCGGCGTCAGGAGATCCTCGAACCGTGCGTAGTCCGGTTGGAGGACGTACGTCTCAGCCATTGCGTGCTCCCGGTGCGCTGTCTGGCGACACAGCGGATTCTATGCCCCGACTTTCCTGACATCGACCGTTCTTACCTGCAGACGGCGTCGGCAAGCCATCCGTGCGCGCGCGATGTGTCGGCGCCGCACCATGGGCTTCGG
Organism: uncultured Chloroflexota bacterium; assembly: GCA_903836285.1. Classification (GTDB taxonomy): domain Bacteria; phylum Chloroflexota; class UBA11872; order UBA12225; family UBA12225; genus CAILQO01. The sequence continues at coordinate 101 of CAILQO010000401.1, read as the reverse complement.
AGGTGGGGTAACTGGTGCGCAGGCATGCGAGAATCGTATGCACGGTCAGGCACGTGTTCCTCCCCCTTGGAGGCCCGCCGTTGCAATGGGGCGAAACGAGT
>CAILQO010000400.1 GCA_903836285.1 uncultured Chloroflexota bacterium | reverse complement strand
CGACGTTGCGCACCTCTCGCAGGTTGGTCCGGCCACGCCCGATCATCTCGTCGCGACGCGCCGGTCACCGGTCTGCGTGGCTGTTCCAGCTGGTACCTCCGGCGCGGACGCCGTCCTGGATGCCCTCACCAAGGCATTGCCGTCAAGTTGGGGCGAGTGGGCGCGTGAGTACGTCGGATACGTCCACGAGGGCGCCGCCGCCGATCCGACGACGCCGCCCCCGGCAGTCCTTGACGCCCGTCCGCGAGTGGTGATCTTGCCGGGTCTCGGGGTTGCAACAATCGGCCGTGACGCTCGTCAGGCGCGCGTCGTCGCCGATACCTACCGGCACGGTCGACGGGTCATCCGCGATGCCGAGGCCATTGAGGCCTACACGTCGCTCAGCAACCCCGATGCGTACGGCGTCGAGTTCTGGCCGATGGAGTTGTACAAACTCACCCTCGCCCCACCGGAAGCGTCGTTGGCGCGCCGCGTCGCCCTCGTCACCGGCGGGGCAAGCGGCATCGGGCGCGCGATCGCCGAACGCCTCGGGGCCGAAGGTGCGCACGTCGTCGTTGCGGACGTCGACCTCCCCGGCGCCGTAACCGTCGCAGAAGGAATCGTCGCGCGCCACGGGGTTGGGCGATCGATGGCGGTGGCCTGCGACGTGTCGGACGAACGCTCGGTCGCCGCCGCGTACGAGACCGCGACCGTTGCCTACGGCGGGCTAGACATTTTGGTGTCGAATGCAGGGATTGCGCCCAGTGCGCCCATCTCCTCGATGCCGCTGACGACGTGGCAGCGCAGTGTGGATGTCAATGCCACCGGCCATTTTCTCGCGACGCGCGAGGCGCTGCGCCTGATGGAGGCCCAGGGCACGGGGGGCAGCATCGTCTTCGTGGCGACCAAGAACGTGATGGCGCCTGGAAAGGACTTCGCGGCGTACTCGGCAGCCAAGGCGGCGCAGGCCCAGCTCGCTCGCGTCGCGGCGATGGAGGCCGGCGCCATCGGCGTGCGCGTCAACATGATCAATCCCGATGCTGTCTTCCGAAACTCCGGGTTGTGGTCGCCCGAGGTCCGCCAAAACCGCGCCGCCGCGCACGGCATCCCCGAAGCCGACCTCGAAGAGCACTACCGCACGCGCAACCTCCTCGGGGTCACGATCGATCCCGACGACGTCGCCGAGGTCGCCTGGTGGCTCGCCTCAGACCGCTCGCGCAAGACCACTGGGACCGTCGTCACCGTCGACGGCGGGGTCGCGGCGGCGTTCCCGCGGTAGCGAGTGGTGCGTCGCGTCACGGGACCGTAGCGAACCGCCTGCCCGTCTCGGTGGGTGGGTACGGACCTGCTTCCTATACTAGACGGACCGGAGCGGGTTGCCCCGGGCGGAAGCGCCGTTGGCGCAGGACGAGGCGAGTGGGCGAAACCGGCGGCGACGCGATGCGTGAGGACTGGGACGCCGCCCTCAACCGGTTGCTCGAGGGGGTCAACCTCGATGACCTTCAAATCCCCCTCGCATCAGACACCCCACGCCCGCGCCTGACGTTCTCGTCGGTCCATGATCGAGTTGCCGACCAGTTGCGCGAGAAGGTCCGCTCTGAACGGATGCGCCGTGACGCCATTGCCAACGTCCGACGGCAGTTCGAGGAGTGCAGCTCCGTCATCGACCAAGCGCTGGCGTCATTTGTCGCCACCCTGCTCGATGCCTTTCATGGTGGCGGGGAGGTGCGCCGCCTACCCGACCCGCGTGAGGTGCGTTCCCGGAGCTGGCAGGTCCTAGCCCATCGAGCGCCGACCCGATCGGACGTGCGGGAGGTGGTGGTGACCGTTACCCTCGGGATGCGAGGTCTCGACGCCCTTGACCGTGGCCAGCCTGCGCTCGAGTGCCGTGCCGGAACACCTCGCAACCCGCGGTTGGTGGACTTTGTCCCAGCGACGGAGATGCGCGCGGACGTCGAGGATGCCGTGTGCCGCGCGTATCAGGACATCCTCGGCACGCTTCGCTTCGACCCCGCCGCGACCGACCTCTCGTCGTAGGTCGATTGGCCGCGCTTCCCTTCCCACCACATGGTCACGCCGGGTACGCTGACTCGCGAGTGACCGGGACGGCAGTTCGGCCCGGACCGGAGGGTTCCAGATGCCGATCGTCGACAAACCGCTATCCGAACTCGTCGTCTACCGCCCGCCGCTAACCCGCGAATCGGACTTCGATGCGTTCTGGGCGCGCACCCTCGACGAGTCTGCGCGAGTCGACCTTGACGTCCAGATTGACCCGATTCCCGGCTATCCAGTTCCCGAGGTGAGCGTCAATCGGCTGACCTACACGGGATGGGCAGGTTCCCGGATCAGTGCTTGGTGGCTCGTTCCCCCCGGATATGCACCTGGTGCCGTCAATGGCAGGCGCCCGGTGATGGTCTTCTACCACGGGTACAGCGGACACAAGGGGTACGTCGACCAGTACCTCGGGTGGGCACTCCAAGGGTATTGCGTACTTGCCGTCGACGTGCGTGGGCAGTCCGGCGACAGCACGGACCCGAAGGCGTACCCGGGTGGCCACGCAACCGGGTGGATGACGATGGGTATCACCGACCCGGAGCACTACTACTACCGAGGAGCGTACGTTGATTGTGTGCGCGCCCTTGACGTCGTGTGTGCCCAACCCGAGGTTGACCCACACCGCATCGGCATCACCGGCGGTAGCCAAGGCGGCGCCCTGACGCTCGCCGTCGCGGCCCTTGATCCTCACAAGCGCCCGCGCGTTGCGCTTGCCGACGTACCGTACCTCTGCCACTTCCGCCGCGCGGTGGAGGTCGCCTCGCAGCCACCTTTCACCGAGATTGCCACGTACCTGCGGCAGCAACCCTCCCGCGAGAACGAGGTGTACCGCACGCTCAGCTACTTCGACTGCATGAACCTTGCCGAGTGGATTGCGTGCCCCGTCCTGATGTCCATCGCTCTCCAGGACGTCATCTGCCCGCCAAGTACGTGTTACGCCGCGTACAACCACCTCGCCGTGGCAACGAAACACGTAAATATCTACCCATATAACGGTCACGAGGGGAACCCCGCGCACGCATACAGCAAGCTCGCGTGGGCGCGAAAGTACGTGTTCGGGGCGCACTGAACACAGTGCTAGCCCAGGGCGGATCGGTGACGGCTAGCCATCGTCCAGCTCACCTTGTGCGTATCCAAGCTTGGGGGCGACGCCTGGCATTGATTCGCCGGCGTCCTGCCATTCCGGGCACATTGGGCGGACATCACAGTCGCCGCAAAGCGCTGAGCGCCGAGTGGGCCAAGCGAGCCGCGGTGGTACCGACGCCGCTTCATGTTCGGCACATGCCTCGATCGCTGCGGCGATCCGGTCAATTCGCGCCGTCGCCTCGGCGATCACGTCGTCGTCAAGCTCAATGACCGTCGACGCACGATGCAATCGGGCGGCGACGCTCGGGGCGTCACCCAACAATCGCCATTCGTCGTCAGTGATCGCGCCCCTTTCGGCACCCAGATCAGGGCCGGACTGTGTGTCGTGACGGCTGTCGAGTTCCGGGAGTAGGTCGTTGAGGTAGATCACGATCCCAACACGCGCCCGCCCCGCCGCGAACTGATCACGGATGCGCGCGTACGCTGCCACTTGAAACAAGTGCGCCTCGAGTTCACCGCGTACTGAGGTGGCTCCGCGCGAGCCAACCTCCGAGGTGCGCGGCCGTCGAGCGAGCTTGTAATCGATCACGGCATCGACAGGGACGACGCCAGGCTGCTTGAGCGCACCGTGGATGAGCGCCAAAAATGGGTCACCGTCCGGATCGGGGACCAGCCCGGTGGCAAGTGCATCGAGGACCCCCGAGACCTCGAACCGTTCGACCTTTCGCAGCCTGCGGGAGCCACCAACCTCATCCGGCATGTAATCAGGCTGCCGGCGGGTTGCCGCAACGCGTTGTTCCGTCGCCGCCAGGTACGGGAACAGGTGCGGGCCAAGAATGAGGATCGTCCGCCGGGCCAACGTTGCCGCGGCGTCAAGCGCGCCTTGAAGCGCGACCGAGCGACTTGCGCGCGGCGATACTGCGTCCACCAAGCGCTGGCCCGACCCGACCGCACGTGATGCCACAACCGCGTCGACTGGCATGCCTTGACCACCGGCTTCCATCGGTCGGCACGCCGTCCCTGCATGGTCGAGCGCCGCATGGACGAGCATCCCGGCGAGGCGAGGCGCGTCTTCGGCATCGGCTTCGGGCCACGCGCCAACACCGTGCATTCGGTAGCGCAGAGGGCACGCCTCGAAGCGAAGCAGGTCGCCGGCCACGCGTAACCGCGGCAGCAAGTACGGGCGCGGACGAGCGCCAATCTCAAACGTCTCGGTCATAGCATCACCATCGGCGGGTTCTCAGCCCAGCTACGCGATCCGTCTCGCATCCAACCTGTCGCCAGGTTCGGGACCGGACGTTGTCCCACAAAATCAGGTGCGCACGGCGATAGCCCGACGAGGACGAGCAGGTCGCGTGCCCGGCTATAGGCCACAAATTGCGAGCGGATCAGGTCGTCGCACGCGAGGTCGCGGTCGCTCCGGGCCACACGCCCCCAAAGTTCGGTGTACGGGCGCACCGTCTTCTCAAATCGGTGTTCCGGCGCACCGGTCTCCGGCATCCTCTGGAAGGCATACGTGCGCGGACTGAGGAAGCATCCTGCGTCAACGATCGCGACGGGAAACTCAAGCCCTTTCGACTGGTGGATCGAAAGGATTGGTACGCGGTTGCGCGGGAACGGATCCGGTCCCTCGTCCTCGACTCGCCGCCGGCCGTCGGCAACTGGGCCAAGCAAGCCCACGATCACCTCGACCACGGATGCGCGGACGACGGTCAAGTCACGGCCGCTGCGCCGGATGAAGGTCGCAGCCGGTGCGACCCAGCGACAGGCTTCGGCCTGCTTCAGGAAAAGCCCAAACGCCACGGCGAATTCCGGCGTGTCAACGACCGCGTCGGGCAACGCCCCGGCCAGCTCGTAGAGGAATGCCACCACGGGAATGTCCGACTCCCATGGACCATGGGATCGCCGACTGCCCAGGTCCCATGCCCGAATCAGCTCGCGCGCCCGCGTCGGATCAGCGCCACCGGCGCCGTCGAGGAACGCAGCCAGATCCTCGTACCACCCGCGCATTACCGCCTCGGCATCATCGAGGAGCCTTGGGGACGCAACCCGGAACGCGTCACCATCGGGGTCGAGGAGGCGTAGCGCCAGCCCACCAACTAGGGCCGCCACGCGGCCGGAACGGGTTGGCGCGCCACGCGGGTTCCAGACTGCGATCGGGTGCGCCCCGTCCGCCAGGGCACGACGCACGTATGCGGGAAGTCGCTCCGATTGACGGTCTCGCTCCTGGGGCGAACGGCAGATCAGCGCGAGGTCGGACGGGGCGCGTCCGGGGCCTGCCACGATGCGCCCCGCCGGAGTTTCGACGGACCCGTGGTGGACCAGCCCACGGATAAGCGTCGCGATGTCGCGAGCGAGGTCGGGCAAGGTCGGGCGGAACAGGCCAAGCACTGGCGCCCCAGCGACGTCTCGCCCGGGCCGCAACGCCTTCCTGCCGAGCGACCGAACCGCTTGGTACGCATCATCGAGTGACCCGAACTGCTCAACGAATGCCGCCACTTCCGGCGTGGCACGGTAGGTTACGTCGAGGACGAGGGTCTCAGGGTTCCGGCCGAACGCATTGTGATATGCGGCCGGGAAGTCGGCGAGCAGGTCCACGGTGCCGCCCCGGAAGCGATAAATCGCCTGATCATCGTCACCGACGATGGTGATCGCGCCGCGGCAACCCGGCGCGCCCGCAAGTGCGAAGTAGACCGCCTGGTGAAGCAAGTCGGTGTCGTGGTACTCATCGACAAAAAGCGCCCGTAGGCCCTCCAAGATCGCTGGCCGTCGAGCGCTGCCGGAGACCGGGTTGGCCAGCAAGCGTCTCGCCTTCTCCTGCACCATTGCGTGGTCCATGGCCCCGCGTGACTTGAGCAGTGACGCGTACTCCCGATGAGCAAGGTGAATCTGAAGGCGCCCCGCCGAGGCCTCGGGGTCGGCGCCTGCACCAGCGAGGAACGCCGCCCAGTCCACGCGGTCATGGAGGCGCCGGCGCCAGAGGTCGTGAAGGGCCGCGGCCTGAAGCGCCACATCCGCTGCATACTGGTTGATCGGCACGTGTGGGCGATGCAACTCACGCAGGAAGGCGACGGCAGGGCGCCAGTCGGCACCACGGAGCCGCTGACGGACCACCTCCTCCATCGCCATCGCCGCGCCGGCATCGTCAACGTGCGCGACGAACGGATCGTCCGGGTCGCTGCCCTCCCGGGCCCACCGCGCGCAGAAGGAGTCGATCGTCCCAACCTGCACCTGCCCGAGGTCGATGGCACCGAGCGCGGTGCGCATCGCGGGGGAGTTCGCACGGTCTTCGCGCGCGGCATCGATGATCGCGAATCCGTCACCGAGCACGCGTGACCGCATCTCTTCCGCAGCCTTGCGGGTGAACGTCATCGCAAGGATCCCGCTCGCAGGCACACCGTCGCACAGGACGAGCTTGAGCATGCGCGTGACGATGCACGTCGTCTTGCCGGTCCCTGGTCCGGCAAGGATGCGAACGCCAGCGCTGGCGGGTGCCAGAATCGCCGCTCGTTGCCCTGCATCGGGCGACTGGCGGCCGGCGGCACGCTCAAGGTACCCGAATAGTTCTTCTGGTCTCAGCATGACTGCACGTGCTTTCTCTTCAGAAACAGTAACAGGTTCAGCCCTCAATCATTGCCGAACACCGTAACCCGGCGGTCCCGCGGGTCGGCATAGCACCTAAACCCACCACGGCGAAATCGGCGCGAGCGTGAGCGGGAGCCTCACGCACCTTCGCGGGGGCTTACCCTGCACGCGCAACCCCCGAAGCGGGCGAGAGAGGCACAGTCCAATTTCTGGTGAACGGCACGCTTACGACACGCTCGGCGTCGTCCCGATCATCAATGCGATGGGCACCGCCACGCGTGTCAGCGGTTCGCTCATGCCCGACGTCGTCCGCGACGCCATGCAACGAGCATCACGCGCCTACGTGCAACTGGACGAGTTGCAGGCCGCCGTCGGCCGACGGATTGCGGAGTTGACCCGCAACGACGCCGCCTACGTCTGCTCAAGCGCCACCGCCGGCTTGGTCTTGGCCACCGCCGCGTGCATCACCGGCGACGACCCGGAAGCGATGGCCTCACTTCCTCGCCCCGATCGCGTGCCGGGACTACCGACGCGTGTGGTCATCCATCGGTGCCAGCGCTTCGCGTACGACTTCTCGATCAGGTCGGTCGGCGTGGAGTTCGTCGAAGTCGGCCCGTCACGGGCCGAAGTCAATCTGGGCGAGACGACACGGGCGGAGGAACTCCGGGCCGCGATCGACGACGACGGCGTAGCGGCGGTGATGTACCTGCCGGGCGCGACAAGCGAGTTGGGCGCCGTCCCCCTGTCCGAGGTAATCAAGATCGCCCATGCACGTGGGGTGCCAGTCATCGTGGATGCCGCATCCCAGATCCCGCCGATCGAGAACCTCTGGCACTTCAGCGGTCATGGCGGGCCTGCCCCGTGGGCGCGCGCCCAGAAGGCGATTGGCGTGCGCCCTGACGCCCCCGATGACGTGGTTGGCCTCGGCGCCGACCTCGCCATCTTTTCTGGCGGCAAGGGCCTGTGTGGCCCCGCGTCGACAGGACTGATCCTCGGGCGGCGTGATCTCATCGATGCGATTGCCCGCCAAGGCAACCCGCGCCCACTGATTGGGCGCCCGATGAAGGTGGGCAAGGAAGAGCTTTGCGGGATCGTTGCCGCCGTCGAGTGGTCGCTCGGCCGGGATTTCGAGGCCCTCGCCCGCCAGTACGAGGACGACGTGCGCATCGTCCTCAAGGCCGTTCGGGGCCTGAAAGGGGTGACGGCCTCCCGATCATGGCCATCGGAGGCCGGTCAGCCGATGCCACGTGCGCTGGTGAGGATCTTTGATGGTGCCCGCGTCGATCGTGACACGCTGCTCAAGCGGCTCGACGCCGGACGACCGCGCATCGAGGTGTGGCCGTCTGGCGCAGACGGCATCCACGTGAACCCGCAGACGCTTGAGCCCGGTGAGGCGACCATCGTCGGAGACGCACTGCGTCGGCACTTGGCATGACGTGCGTCGCGGAACCGCATGGCGGCCCTGCTGTGGGCGAAGCGCTTGCCTCACCATTCAGGACTGCGCCGCACCGTGAAGACGGGATGGCCCGCCGGCATCCGCGCATCAGGCGCGTAACGTGGTACGGGAACGTACCGACCGTAAGCGCCCGGTGCGTCGATGCGCCGAAATCACTGCATACGATGACAGCAACCTTGGTCATCGGGCGGAACTGAGCGCCGCGTGGGGTGGACTGAGCGCGCGGGTGCGTGAGCACCATGTCGGCCTGGCGAGGAGGAGGGTTCCATGGCACGTGTCCCCGGCACCATCGTGGCGGCAAACGCCATCGCCTACGTCTTCATGGTCGTGATGAACGGTCTCGCCACAACGCTGCCCCTGAACGGGCGGACGACCGCGGAAATCTCGGACAGCTTTGCGAACACGTTTGCCCCCGCGGGGTATGTGTTCTCGATCTGGGGTGTCATCTACTCCGCGCTGATGGCGTTCGTGGGGTACTCGTTCACGCGACCCGGGCGCGCAAGCATCGCCGTAAACCGGATCGGGTGGCTCTTCGTCATCAATGCGGTGGCAAACGGCGTGTGGATCGTGTTCTGGCACTACGGCATGTTCCCGGCCACGATGGCAATGACCGTCGTGCTGCTCGGCACCCTCTGCGCCATTGCCTTGCGGATCGGCATCCCCGCAACGGCTGCCACCCGAGCAGATCGATGGTTCGTCCACCTCCCGTTCGCGATTTACCTAGGGTGGGTCTCGGTGGCAACGATTGCGAACGCCGCAGTCATGTTCCTTGATCTGGGGTGGAACGGCGAACCGCTCACGCCCGAGGCATGGACGCTGGCGCTCATCGCCATCGCCACCGGCATCGGCGCCTTGATGGTCGTGCGGCGTGGCGAAATTGCCTTCGCTGGTGTCCTCATTTGGGCATTCGTCGGGATCGCGGTGAAGCAGGTCGAGGCTGCATGGGTGCCCGAGGGTGCGCAGGCCGCGGCGTCGCTCCTCGCGGTGATCAGCGCGGGCCGGCTCATCGCCGGGCTCATTGGGCGTACGTCGACACGCGACAGCGAGACCCCTCCCGTCGCCGTCGTCTAGGTGGCTTCGGCACGGCTCGCTTGCTCGTCGGTCACCGGGCCTGGATCTTTCAGACCAGTCCCGGTGAGTACGAGCATCACGAGGTCGTCTGGGCCAACTGCCCCGGTCAATGCCAGCTGCGCCAACGCCGCGGCCCCGGCACACGAGGTGGGTTCGGCGTAGACGCCCTCCAGTCGCGCGAGGGCGTCGCGCTCTGCAAGGATGAGTGGGTCTTCCGACGCGATGATCGACCCGCCGGACGCCCGCGCCGCTGCGAGGATGTCTCGTCCGCGACGCGGGCGCTCTATCTCGATACCCCCGCATACCGTTGTCACCCTCGTGATTTCCGCTGGTTCGGCGCCCCCGATGGCGAACGCGGAGGCGAGGGGAGCGCACGAGGTCGTTTGGGCGCCGTGGAGTCGCGGCGTTGGTGCATCACCAGGCATCGGGTTAGCAAAACCTGACGCCGCCCCCATGTAGAGCGCACCGCCACCGACAGGCATCACGACGTGCCACGGGCGGTCGCCGGGGTCCAAGGCACGTGCCGCCTCTGCCAGCTCGAAGGCAATCGTCTGGTTGCCAACGACGAACAGGGGGTTGTCGTTATGCGAGACGTGATACGCCCCGGCGACCGAACCGGCGGCTCGAGCCGCCTCGGCAACAACCGACCGCGGGCCGTGCACGGCAACCAGGTCGGCGCCGTACGCCCGGATCTGGCGCAACTTCGCCGCCGGCGCCGCGGCCGGGGCAAAGACGGTGCAGGTCATGCCGCCGCGCGCGGCGTACGCCGCGGCCGACGCCCCCGCGTTCCCGGACGAGTCCTCGACAAGGTGGGTCGCTCCGTACGCCCGCGCGACGCTCGCGAGGACTGCCATGCCACGGTCCTTGTAGCTTCCGGTCGGGTTCGAACCCTCAAGTTTCGCCCAGACCCGACGCAACCCAATCGTCGCGCCCCATCGCGGCAATGGCACCAGCGGGGTGTCCCCTTCGCCGAGCTCCAACGCAGGGGCTCCCGCGACGCGCGCGTCACCGGAAAGCCGGTCACGAAAGCGCCAGACGCCCCGCGG
>CAILQO010000399.1 GCA_903836285.1 uncultured Chloroflexota bacterium | reverse complement strand
GGGAGCGGGGCGAATACCGGGATAATTTACGAATGCGCCTCGCGATTGTCCACGACTACCTCAACCAGATGGGCGGTGCCGAGCGCGTCCTGCTTGTCCTGCACGAGCTGTTCCCTGAGGCACCGATCTACACGTCAATCTACGATCCGACCCGTGTCGACCCGGCCTTCCGGGGCATGGAGATCCGTACGACCTTCATGCAGCGGCTCCCCCTGGTGCACCGGCACCACCAAGCGTTCCTGCCGGTCTTCCCGTTCGCATTCGAGACGCTCGACCTCCGCGCGCACGACCTGGTCCTCTCCATGAGTAGCGCGTGGTCAAAGGCCGTCCTGACGCGTCCGGACGCGGTGCACCTCAACTACTGCCTGTCGCCCATGCGGTTTGCGTGGTCGTTCGACGAGTACGTCCGCGACGAGCCGGTCGGCGCACTACGGCGCGCGGCGCTCGCACCGGTCCTCGCCTGGCTGCGCCAGTGGGACGTCACCACCTCGAATCGCGTTGACGCGTTCGCGGCGATCTCCACGACGGTGCGCCAGCGAATCCGCAAGCACTACCGGCGAGACGCACGGATCATCTACCCTCCCGTCGCGACCGGCGGCTACCCGCCCCCAGCTACTGGCGCGGGCGACGACGGCTACTTCCTGGTGACCTCCCGCCTGATCCCATACAAGCGCATCGACCTTGCGATTGCCGCGTGCAACCGGTTGCGGGCGCGGTGCAAGGTCGTCGGCGAGGGACGCGACCTCGCACGGCTTCGAGCCATGGCCGGCCCCACCATCGAGTTCACCGGGTGGGTGGACGAAGCCGAGAAGCGCCGCCTGACCGCCGGATGCCGGGCGTTCATCTTCCCGGCCGAGGAGGATTTCGGCATTGCCCCAATCGAGGCGATGGCGGCGGGGAAGCCGGTCGTCGCGTACCGGGCCGGCGGCGCCCTCGACACCGTTATCGCCGGGGTAACCGGGACCTTCTTCGACGAGGCGACCCCCGAGAGCCTGGCGGCGGCGCTCGAGGCAACGACGTCGCGCACGTGGGTTCCGAATGCGATCGCCGCGCACGCCGCCCGGTTCGACACGAAGTCGTTCAAGGAACAAATGCGCGCGTGGGTCTCCGGCCCGCACGAACCGGGGGCGATCGATCGACTGCCCGACGCATCCCGCTGAGGTCGTTTCGCGGGCACCTTGGCCGTTGCGTACCCTGCCGGTGACCGCTGGCCGGCGACAACGCTTTCGTCAGCCGAGTACTCGCCCTTTTAGCCCCCTCCTCCGCCCGTTCCATGCCAGGGGAGCGGGCAGTCTGGCACACGGAATGGATACCGCATGGAGTTTCGCGAGTACGGCCAGATCGTCTGGCGCCGGCGCCGGTTGATCACCCCCCTCGTGGTGGTGACGTTCGTCGCAAGCCTGATCCTCAACCTCGTCATCCCGCCGATCTACCGGACCGAGATCACGGTGTACCTCCAGGCGGTCATTCCGCCGCCCGTGCCAGGTCAGGTGCAGTACTACCCGCAGGACTACTGGCAGACGCTCTACTCGGAGTACCTGGCCGACGACCTCGGCGTGATCATCAAGACGCAGGACTTCGCGGACAAGCTGGCGCGCCGGGTGGAGGCGAGGTACGGCGAACGGGTCGACGTCAAGGACATCATCGAGGCGCTCCAGACGAGGAAGCTGCATCGCGCCCTGATCATTACTGTCACGACCGGCAAGGAAGCGCTGACAAGCCACCTCGCGGAGGCGACCGATGACGTGTTGCGGACTGAGGGGGAGGCGTACTTCACGCGGGACGGGCGGCAGCCGATCCGCCTGAGCGTCATTGATCCGCCCCGTGAACCGAAGGCGCCGAGCGTGATCCGGCGGTTCCTCGATGTGCTGCTCCAGGCGGGGGTGGCCTTTGTTGCAGGCGTGGGCCTCGCGTTCGTCCTCCACTACCTTGACAACCGCATCCAGGACGCGGACGACGCCGGGAGGACCTTTGGCGTGCCGGTCCTCGGTGCGATCCCCATGGATGACGTTGTTGCGGAGGCATCAGGGTCACCGCCACTCGTTGGCGTGCTTGCGCCCCTGGTCAGCTGGTTACGTGGCCCGGACCCGGCGGTCAAGCCTCCACTCTCCCGCCGCAATGGGGCGATGGCGGGGGGCGGGTACGCAGATGACGAAGGAGCTCCGGGGCCCGCGGCGCGCACCCGGATGACGAACGCCCAACCCTGATTGGCGGACCGACTGGAGCGACCCAATGGAACTCGCCGCGTATGCCCGCATCGTGCTCGACCGGTGGCGGACCATCGTTGCCCTCGTGGTGATCGCCGGGGTGGTCGCCTACGGTACGAGCGCCCAAGGCCCGGTGACGTACCGAGCAACCGCAAGCCTCTCGGTCACCCCGAGCATCGTCGAGTATTGGACGGGCCAAGCGGTCGAGCGCCTACTGAACAACTACGCGCTCCAAATCCGTTCGCGCCCGTTCGCCGCAACCGTCGCGCGTGACGCCGGCCTGGCCGCTGGTGCCGTTGACGGACGCCTTCGCGCGGTCGCTGCCCCGTCCGAGTTCAGGGTCTCAATCGAGATTGACGACGCGAGTGCGTCGGAGGCGGCGCGCCTGGCCAACGTGGCAGGTGCCGCGTTCGTCGCGAAAATCCGCTCGGAGATCGCGGGCAAGGAGCGCCAGGACATCCGCCTGGAGATCCTCGAGCCCGCCACCGATCCCGACGGACCGATCAGCCCCACGCCGGGCCGGGCCGCCGCGGGAGGGGCGCTCGCCGGGGCGATCATTGGCGCGGCGTATGCCGCCCTTGCAACGGTGTGGGAAGGTCGCCTGCACACGTCGTCGGAGGCGTCACGAGCATGGGGCGTGCCAGTGATCGGCTCAATCCCCGCACACCTGCCAACCCCCGGCGTTCGCGCTGCGAAAGCGATGATCGGTCAGCCAATGGAGGGGGGACCGGCCACCACCTCACGTCCCTCCCCTGCACCGGCGGGCGATGGGTGAATGCGCTGCCCTCCACCGTTCCGGAACGTTCTCCCCTCGGAGGTCGTCGACCCACCGGCGCGCGCCACTAAGTCCTTGAGACCCGGCGCACGCGTGGCCTACCGACGTCCGCGTTCGCGAAACCCAACCCCCCTCTCCCCTGACCGTCCTGCCCTGAATCGGGTGGGGGAGCATCATGGACCGGACCTGCGATGAGCGGCGCACGACGAGAAACCCCCACCCATCCGGTCGTTGACGACACCCCGGGAACGCCGGATGCAATCGTCTTCACAGACCCGCGATCCCCGGCCGCTGAGGCGTACCGCACCCTGCGCACGAACGTGCAGGCACTGGTCAACCCGCCCGGTGGCCGTCCGCTCCGCACGATCCTCATGACGAGCGCGGGCGCAGGCGAGGGCAAGTCGGAGGCAATTGCGAACCTCGCCACCAGCTTCGCCCAAGGTGGGACGCGTGTCGTGGTGGTCGATGCGGACTTGCGGCTGCCAGCACAGCATCTTCGCTTCGCGCTGCCGAACGTGAGCGGGTTGACCGACTACATCAGGCATGGCGACGCCGACGCCCCAATCCCGCTGCAGGCGACGGTCGTTCCGGGCCTGCGCATCCTGACAAGCGGCGCCGAGGCGCACAGCCCCGCAGACATCCTGGCCTCAGGCCAACTACCCAGGGTGCTTGCAGCGGCCGGCACCGACGCCGACATCGTCCTGCTGGACTGCCCCCCCGTGTGCGCCTTCGCCGACGCTTCGGTGCTTGCCACGCGCGTGGACGGGGTGGTGATCGTCGTCGGCGCCGGCGTCGTCAAGCGTGACCTTGCGCGGCAGGCCCGGGCTCAGCTCGAGGCTGTACGCGCAAACGTTCTGGGCATCGTGGTGACGAATGCGCCGTTCAGCGAACGCGCCTTCGCAAGCTATTACGACGGGGCACCCACCACGACCTGACCGCGCCCACAGCACCATCGTGCCAGCGGCCTGTGCGCACTCGCCCAATGCCCGCACCCCGTATCGTTACCGACAGCGCAGGGGGCACTTCGCTAGACGCGCCGGAACTTTTGCACGGTGTGGCAGTCGGGCCCAGCAAGCCCGAGGCGCCCAAACTCGGCGTAAGAGACCTCCGCGACATAGATGTCGCCACGTGAGTCGACGGCGATGTCGTGCGGCGCCGTGAAGTTGCCGGGCGCCGTCGCGTCTTCGCCGGACGCCTGGCCCCATCTCGCGAGTACCGTGCCGTTTCCGTCAAGCACGGAAACGCGGCTCGGGTGGTCCTCAGTCGCCAGGCCAGACTTGAACGACCGCATTCCAGCCTTCAAATGCAGTTCGGAGACAACGACGAGGTCGTCCCGCCCGACCCGCACCTGCGTCGGGCGCTGGATGTCGGTCCACGCCTCGATGAAGGTGCCGTCCTCCGCGAAGACCTGGATCCGCTCGTTCTCGCGATCGGCGACGAGAACACGACCACGCGCATCGACCGCGATACCGTGCGGGAGGTTGAACTCGCCTGGGCCGGTGCCCGGGCCTCCCCAACTGCCGACGTTTCGGCCGTCCGGGGCGAAATGGTGCACTGCCGCATTCCCATACCCATCGGCCACGAACACGTGCCCATCCTCGCGGACTGCGACCGCACACGGCAGGTTGTACGGCCCGGCAGCGCGACGGATGCTCGCTGATCGGTCGTACTGCTCGGCATGTGCCTTGTCGTAGCCCGTCTCGGACGCGATGCCGCGGGTCGAGAACGAGGCGATGTACCGTCCGTCGCGAGTGAACTTCTCGACGGCGTGCCCCCCCGTGTCCGTCAAGTACAAGTGGTTGTCCGGCCCGACGGTGAGTCCGTGGGTCGTGACCCACTGACCTGACTCGCCCCAAGCCTCCACGAACGTGCCGTCGGCCTCATACACGAAGACGTGGCTGGACTGGCGCCCAAGAACATAGACCCTGTCGTCCGAGTCGGTTCCGATACCCGGGGCATCCAGGTGCGACATCCCCTCGGGGAGGCGTTCCCAACCTGGCACGAACTCGTAGCGCAATCCCATCCCGTCACCTCATCGCCGACCACACGGGCAGGCAGGCCGCATCCTACCCGCGCCACCGACGTACCGGTCTGGTGTCACGCCGTGGCGGCGTCGAGAATCCGGGCAAGGTCGGCTACAGTCGGAACGACAGTCCATTGCGGACCGGGGACGACGCTTGAAGTGCGCGCCCAGGCCGCACCAAGGGCAACGACTCCGGCCTCGACTGCGGAGCGCATGTCGTCAGGAGTGTCACCGACATACGCAGCGTCTGCCGGATCAACGCCCCAGGACGCGAGCACCCGGCCAATTCCAGCCGCCTTTGCAAGTCCCTCGTCGCTCCCGGTCTCGAATGCATCAAGCCAAGCGTCGAGACCTGTCCTCGCCACCGAGATCAGTGCGCTGTCGCGACCCTTGCCAGTGACAAGGCCGACGCGGATCCCGCGTGCCCTCAACATTCCGATGATCTCCGGAATCCCTTGGAACAGGTTGTCGAACGGCGCGTGGTCGCGTTCGTACGCGTGAAGGTAGGTGCGGTACGCCTGTTGCCAGCGGTCACCGACGGCGAGCCGCAGCATCCCCGCCTCGGTTGGGCCGAAATAGGCGTAGACCTCCCGGTCCGTGAGAATTGGCCCCCCGACGGATGCCACCGCTTCCTGGAAACTGGAGATCACCAAGCGCAAGGTATCGGCTACGGTGCCATCGAAGTCGAATATCGCTCCGAGCAGGCGCCGTGGAGGTGGAGCGGATGTGGTCACGGTTTTCCTCCCGGGGCTGAGGCACGTGCCATCTGGTGATCCTCCCGTGCCTGAACGGGCGCCAACCGACGGAGGCGACGGCGTGGCAGAATGGCCGACGCCGGGCCGGAAACATCCCGTAGGCGGGACGCACCGGCCCGATTGGGAGAAGGAGGGAGCGATGGTCAAGCCGCCGCTCGAACCCGGCGTGAAGATCGCGATCCAGGCGCCGCCGGAGCCGACAGAAGAGGACCTGCAGTTCTACACCCAGATGGGAATCCGTCATGCGGTGCTATGGACAGACGAGTCAAAGTCAAGCCCGGAGTACTACGCAAGCCGGCGCGAACTCTTCGCGCGCCACGGCGTGCAGGTGTACGGCTTCGGCAATGCCGATGTGCACAACCAGCCCCTGCTTGTGCTTGGCGGCGAAGGGCGACAAGCGAAGATCGAGCAGTACAAGAACCATATCCGGGCATTGGGCGCGTCCGGAGTCCCCTACACCACCTACGCCCACATGGCGAACGGCATCTGGAGCACCGAACCTGAGTTGACCCGGGGTGGTGCCCGGGGACGTGCGTTCAACATGGCGACCGCGACGCACGGCCGGTGGCGCAGCACTGAATACCACCTGCCGATGACGAATGGGCGCGAATACTCCGAGGACGAGGCGTGGGCCAACTTCGAAGAGTTCATCCGGCAGGTCGTGCCGGTTGCCGAACAGGAAGGGGTGCGGATCGGCATCCACCCTGACGACCCGCCCATCCCGAGGCTCGGAGGCGCACCGCGCATCTTCAGCCGGTTCGAGGACTACAAGCGGGCGCTGGCCATCGCCGATAGCCCAAATGTGGGCGTCTGCCTCTGTGCAGGCTGCTGGCTCGAAGGCGGAGCGGAGATGGGGGCTACGGTCGAGGAGGCGATTGCCCACTTCGCCGCGGAGGGCAAACTGTTCAAGGTCCACTTCCGCAACGTGGACAAGCCGTTGCCCCACTTCGTGGAGACGTTCGTCGACGACGGCTACGCGGACATGTACTCAATCATGCGCGCATTAGTTGATGCGCGGTTCGACGGGGTCGCAATCGCGGACCACATCCCGGCGATGGCTGGTGGACCGAGGGTCGGAACCGCATTCACCATCGGGTACATGAAGGCGTTACTCGACAGGGCACGTGCCGACAGTGCCCGAGGCGCTTAGGCCCCAGTGCATTGAGGGGAACGGCGTGCGCCGTTCCCTGACTGGCCTTCGCTAGGCGGGGCCGCGGCGGGGCGAACCCATCGGATTCGCCTGCGGGCGACTACCGCTATGCACGATTTCGTTAAAGATGATGTCGCCGTTCTTGATCTTGATGTTGAAGCCACAGTCGGGCGACGTGCACACCCAAGCCTTGTACAGCACGGACGCGCCATGGCTGCTGAAGTCCGACAGTGGCACCAAGTTCCCGCGCCCGCACTGCTGACAGGCCGGAAAACTCACGGGACCGGTCATGGCAATCCCTTCACGTCGCGGTCAACACGGTGCCGCTCCGTCAGGCACGCAGTAGTCGTTCCACGGCCATGCCTACAGGCACAGTATCTCGTATCCAGAGGGTTGGCGACAATTCGGGTTCGTTGAGACAACCTACGGGACGACACTGTCCAGTGACACTTGTGCAAGTACGAGGGCAATCATGAATGTTCGCAACATGTTTGACATGGCCGGGTCCGTGGCCCTCGTAACCGGCGGCGGAACGCACCTCGGACGGGCGATGGCCTCGGCACTTGCGGAGCTCGGTGCCACGACGTATTTGGCGGGCAGGCGCCTCGATGTCTGCGAGGCGACGGCGACTGAATTGCGGGCGGGTGGGTTGGATGTCCACGCCCGGTCCTGCGATGTCACCGCCGATGGCGAAGTCGACTCGGTCATCGACACCATTGCGCGCACACACGGCCGCTTCGACATCCTCGTCGCGAACGCGGGGGGCTCGTTTACGAGGTCCTACATGCCAGACGCGTCACTCGACGAGTTTCAGCGCACCCTCGAGCTGAATGTCACCGGTACGTTCCGCAGCGCCCAGGCGGCGTCACGCCACATGATCCCGGCACGGCGCGGAAAGATTGTGACCATCGGGTCAATCCACGGTGGCCTGACGGCGGATCCCCGGATATACGACGGCCTGGAGTTCTGGAGGAGCGGTCCGCCGTACCATGCAGCGAAGGGTGCAGTGGTCAACCTGACGCGGTCGCTCGCCGCCGAGTTGGGGCGCCACAACATTCAGGTGAACTGCATTAGCCCCGGCCAGATCCCGCAGTCGACCACCGACCCGGAGTTCGTGGAACGGTGCCGCCTGAACAATCCGTTGCAGCGGACCGGTCAGGCGGAGGACCTGAAAGGCGCGGTCGCGTTGCTGTGCAGTCGTGCGTCTGACTGGATCACGGGCCACAACCTGCTGGTCGACGGCGGATGGAGCGTGTGGTAAAGGTTCGACCCAGAACTTGGCAACAGGAGCGGCAATCGATGGCTGATCGGGGCGTGGTGTACATCGTGTGGGGCGACAAGGTGATGGACGCCCTCGCACGCTCACGCCTTTCACTCACGAAGGTTCATCCTGAGCTGCCAGTCCACGTCGAGATTCTCCGCCCGGAGAGTAGTTTGCTCGACAAGTCACGAATGCATCGGTTGACACCGTTCGAGGAGACGCTCTTCCTCGACAGCGACACGGTCGTGCTAGACAGACTTGACTTCGGGTTTGAGATGGCAGCCCAACACGGTCTCGCCGTCTCGATTTGCGAATGCCCTTGGGCGCGACGATATGGCGGACTTGACGGTGACGTGGTGGAGTACAACACCGGCGTCATCTTCTTCAACCAGAAGTCCTACCACGTGTTCGACGCGTGGGATGCCTGCGGTCGTGATATCGACTCGTCAATCCTGTTTTATCAAGGCACGAACGTAGTCCGCATGCCGTACAACGATCAGGCAGGATTCGCCAAGGCAATCGTTGACACCGGATTTAACCCGTATGTCTTGCCATACAATTGGAATTTTCGACCCATGTGGCACCGGACATTCTGGGGTCCTATCAAGATCTGGCACGACTACTCGGATCCCCCGGCGGAGGTCGTTGCATGGACCAACAATCAGGCGAATGCCGGCGCAATCATCCAGTTCGGGGACCTGGGTGCGCATCGGGCCGGTCCCCAAGCCCCAACCCGGGGATAGAACCTTACTGGCCCGTTATCTGGGCGAACGACGGTCCAAACGACGATTGATGTGTATCTGGTGTTGATGT
>CAILQO010000398.1 GCA_903836285.1 uncultured Chloroflexota bacterium | reverse complement strand
GTCCCGTCGCGCCTAGGGCCTTTGCTTCGTGCGCTCGCGGGACCACCAAGTCGGCGCGGGTGGTGACGTTTGCAAAGTACAGCGCGTGGCTCCCGGCAGCCGCATTTGCTTCGGCGACTTCCGCCCCACAGGCTCGTACCCGCTCGTGGAACCGACCAAAGGCCTGGTCCGCAAGCCCTTGGTCGTCCTTGATCAAGTCCACCCCGCCGCGCGCGAGTGCACCAGCAACCCGGGCCAACTCCTTCGCGCCAAGGCCAAGCGGCTTCAGTGCGCTGCTGAGCAGCGGACGGTGTAGCGCGTGGACCCGAGTGCGAATACCTTCGACGCCGAAACGGGGTCCGCGAAAGCACCGTGAGACAGCGGTGGGCAGTTCGAGGGCGATCAATCTGGCGCCCGGAAGTAAGCTGACGTTGCCGAACACCACGTTCAGCAGCTGCACCAGGTCGCCTCCTGCGATCTCAGCCGCGTATGTGACGGACACGTCATGTGCAAGCTCACCAGCGGCGAGTATTTCGGTCACCCGGCCGACGATGTGGTCTGGGATGTCACCGGGTGGTAGCAGGTCGAAGGGGAACTCCACAGTCTGCTCAACCGAGATGTGCGTGCCAACCTCACGTGCGCGAGCGGCGTCGCCCATGATCCGATACGTTGCGGTTATCCGCTCTCCGGACAAGCCTGGTACGCGAACATGAAGCGGTAGGCTCGTCATTCAGTTTTGGCCTTGCGGTGGTGTTGCAGTGGCGCGAAACGACGTCGGATCGCACGAACGAGACGCCAAGGTTCTTCCGGTCGGAGGTTGACCGGTCGCGGATGGTCCCTCGCTAGGCTCTTCGCTGCCGTCGAAGTGGGCGTATTCGGGCGTTGAAGCACCGCACCCTGGGCGGGTCGTGCCGGCACGTAGACAGTGCGCTGCAGTCGCGCGAGGCATGCACGCGATGCGCTCATCGTTGCGAAAGGCGATCGTGCCGTGGCGCCCCCCCGCATCGACTAGACGAAAGACGTCAACGGCATTCATGTATGGGAGTAATCGTGGCCGGGCGATCAGCCTTTTGGGGGCGGGAATGGTTCGCCGAAGCTCTCCGCGAGGTCGCGGAGTGCAGCTATCGTCGTTGGCGGCAGAGTTATCCCAGCGGCCATTCGTTCCGAAGTTGAACGCGCCTCCGGGTCGCCCGGAACTTGCACGACATCGCGGCTCGCGGGGCGAACTCGCCGGGCGGCCCGGGAGACCCGACCAACGGCTTGACGATACTCGCCGGCTGGACCGAACGCAGCGGGGTCGATCAGGATCAGCAGGGCGCCTCCGGCCGCGTCGTTGGTGCCCTGCGGAGGGGTCAAGGCGCCGACTAGGTTCGGCGGAACCTGACCGATTGCACCGAGGGCTCCCAGGAAGGCCGACGCCATTGCCAGTCCATAGCCCTTGTGTCCGGCGGTTTCACCGCCAAGGGGCATGAGGACGCCGCCACCGTAGAAGTCATTCGGGTCGGTGGACTCGTTACCGCGTGCGTCGAGGATTGTCCCAGCCGGCAGGGACTTGCCAGAGTCACGTGCTACCCGGACCTCGCCTTCCGGGACGACAGTCGTGGCGAAATCCACGAGGACTGGGTTCGCGGAATCGGACGGGACTCCGAAGGCCCACGGGTTAGTGGAGAGGAAGGCCTCGGCGCCCCCGAACGGGGCAGCGCCGCCGATGCCGGGTCCGGCGACGCCGACGGTAACGATTGCCACATGCCCGCGAGCCGCGGCCACCTCTGCATAGTCGCCGATGCGCCCCAAGTGGTTGGCATTACGCATCGCCACGACAACCGCGCCCAGAGCTCCTACCCTCGCCGTGGCGATTTCAAGCGCATAGGCCCCGGTTACCTGCCCAAACGTTCCCTTGCCGTCGACAATGACGGTCGCACCCTTCTCAGCGATGACGGCAGGCACGGCTCTCGGGTCGACGGTGCCATCAACGACCATTTGCGCGTATTGGAGTAGACGCATGACGCCGTGCGAGTCATGGCCTGCAAGATTGGCGCGTACTAGGTGCCTTGCGACTTCCGCTGCGGGTGCGTCCGGTGTTCCAAGGCGCAGAAGGACCCGGCGCGCAACGTCTGCGAGGGCATCGGGCTCGAATGTGGTGGGGACTGCTTTGGGGGCGAACGCACCGGTAGCCACTGCACGCCCCGTCGCGACTGCAGCAGTGGCTTCGACTGCGAGCTCACGTACGGCGCGAGGGACATCATCTAGGCTGCGCACTGTCCGGACCGCGACGTTGCCAAGTCGCGTTGATGACGTGCGGGCACCAAACACCACCGCCGGCAGGCCCGCCCGGGCG
>CAILQO010000397.1 GCA_903836285.1 uncultured Chloroflexota bacterium | reverse complement strand
GGCGGTGCCACGCGTCCGCACCCTCTGCCGGAGGTGCGCCGGGAGGTACCCCCCGCCGCGCCAAGCAGGTCGTCGAGGCCCGCTTGACCCAGCAAGGTTGGGGTCGCCGCCACGATGCCCGACGAACCCGCGCGCGGCCGCCCACCCGCCCCCGGTGGTTCGCACGCCACCACGGCACGGGCCATGACCTGCGCGATCCAGCCGTCCGCGGTGAGAAACGGGCGGGTCACCGGCGGGCCGAGCGCCTCAAGGCCGCCGAGTGAGGCCACGGCACTCGCCATCGGCGCGCCCCCCGCCTCGTCCAGGACGGCGTGGCCGGAGCCCGGGCCAGCGAGCGGCACGAACCAGCCACCGGGTACGGCGATCGGGTTCGCCCCGAGGTCAAGCGGTGCCGCCGCGCGCAACGACGGCACGATCGGGTCATCGCCGATGGTCGCGAGCAGCGAAGACGCCGCCGGCACGCCCTGCGCCCGCACCGTGACGAACAGGCCGGGTCGCGCGCCGAGGCCGCTGGCAAGCGACAGTGCCGTGACCGCACGTGCAAGCAGCCGTCGCCTTGGGCGTCCTGATGGGATCACGGCGGGGTTCGTGCCCCGGGCAGCCATGTGGACAGCGTACGGTGGCGCACCGGCGCCGGCAAGGGGCAATCGCTCGCCGAAGGACGTTCGTCGTACGAGCCCTCGCACCGTGCCCCTCCCCCGCGGCGACGGGCGACGACGCGGAGAGCCAAGGGAGGCGTGGTCCCCGGCCACACCGCCGACGCGCGCGACCACCACCGGGCGAGGACCGACTGCGCGCGTGGCTTACCGTGGCGTTAACGAAACTGCAATGCAGGCGGAATGCAGGACGGCTATCCTGCCGCTGCCTGCGTCGGGCCGGGCGGCGATGCCGTGCCTTCCGGGACCCCGAGCGACGCGCAGGCCTCCCGAGGAGGAACCCACGTGGGTCTCACGCGCCTTTCGCTGACCCGCCCGGTCGCCATCGTCATGCTCTTCGCGGCGCTCGTCACCCTCGGACTGCAGGGCTACGGGCGCATGGCGGTCGACCGACTCCCACCCACGAACTTCCCCAGCGTCTCGGTGGTGGTGAGCTACCCGGGCGCCTCGCCGGTCGACGTCGAGACGCTCATTGCCATCCCGCTCGAGCGGGCCGTCGCCGGCTTGCGGGGGGTTGACACCGTCAGCTCCACCTCCTCGCTCGGGTCGGCACGCCTGAACGTGAACTTCACCGAGGACACCAACCTCGACCAGGCGGCGATCGACGTCGAGAAGCGCCTGAACGCCATCCGCAACCAGCTGCCGGCCGACGCCTCCGCACCATCGGTGATCAAGGCCGAGGCGAACGCCTTCCCGATCATGAACGTGGTCATGTCGGGCGGTGGGCGCCTCACCACGACGCAGCTCTACGACCTCGCGATGGAGCAGGTGCAGCCGATCCTCCTGCAAGTAGGCGGTGTGGCCGATGTGGGGGTGTCCGGCGGCCGCCAGCGCGAGATCCAGGTGCGGATCGACCCGGTGCGCCTGAAGGCGTACGACATCTCCCTGCAGCAGGTCGTGACCAGCCTGTCATCCGAGAACGTGAACGCGCCCGCCGGGACGTTGCGCGTGGGGAACGCGGAGCCGAACGTGCGCTTCACGGCGCTCGCGCAGGGCGTCAGCGACTTCCGGAACGTGGTCATCCAGCGTGGCGGTGCAGGCGGCGCCGGGAATGCGGTCGTGCCCCCGGTGTACGTGAAGGACGTCGCCGAGGTGGTGGACACCTGGGCCGACCTCACCCGCCTGCAGCGGTTCAACGGCGAGGAGGCGATCGGCATCACGATCACCAAGCAGCCGGACTCGAACAGCATCAAGGTCGCGGACGGCATCAAGGCCGCCCTGGACCGCGTGGGGCGCACGCTGCCGCAGGGGGTGACGTTCCGCGTGGCGAACGACACCACCAAGTACACGCGGGATGCCCTCTCTGACGTTCAGGAGGACCTTGAACTGGCCGTCGTCATCACCGGCGTCGTGCTGATGCTCTTCCTGCACTCGTGGCGCAACACCCTCATCGTCCTGCTCGCAATCCCGGTCTCGCTCGTCAGCACCTTCCTGGTCATGTACTTCATGGGCTTCACGCTCAACTTGATGAGCCTCCTTGCGCTCGCCCTGCTCATCGGCATCCTCGTGGACGACAGCATCGTCGTGCTGGAGAACATCCACCGGCACCTCCAGCTGGGCGAGACGCCCTGGCACGCGGCGCTGAAGGGCCGGAGCGAGATCGGCCTCGCCGCGATCGCGATCACCCTGCTCGACGTGGTGGTGTTCGCGCCGATCGCGTTCGTCAGCGGCAATGTGGGGTCGCTGTTCAAGCAGTTCGGCCTCACGATCGCCGTCGCCACGCTCTTCTCGCTGCTGGTGTGCTTCACACTGACGCCGATGCTCGCGAGCCGCTGGCTCAAGGGGCATGACCAGGAAGGGCACGGCCGCACCGAGGTGGCTGGGGTGTCCGGGGCACTGATCGCCATGGCGGCGGCGATGTACGGCGCGATGGCGTGGGTGGCGCCGTGGTTCGCCGGCCAGGTCGTGCCGCTGCCCGCATGGGTTGGCGCCCTGGGGAACGCGATCATCGGCGTGCAGGCAACGGCCGCGCCGGGCGGGTTCGGTGGCGCCGCGCCGGGGGCCGCCGCCTCGGGGCTGTCGCTCGGCGTGGGTGGCCTGGTCGCCATCGGCATCGGCCTGCTCGCTGCCCCGCTGGGATTCCTGCTGCTCAAGGCGCCCGTGGCGCTAGTGATGCGCACCTTCCCCCGGGGATGGGATGCCGCGTACGACGCCCTTGCGCGGGGCTACGGGCGCATCCTGCCCCTCGCCCTGCGGTTCCGCCTCGCGATCGTCGCGGGAGGGTTCGCCATCCTCCTCGGCACCACCAGCCTCGTGCAGTCCGGCATGATCGGGCAGGAGTACTCGCCGCTTGAGGACGAGAACCAGCTCTCGATGTCGTTGCGGATGGCGCCAGGCGTCACGCTTGAGGCGACCGACCGGGTGGCGCAGCAGGTCGAGGCGATCGTGATGGACCGCAACCGGTTCCCGGAGGTCAAGTCGGTCTTCACGTCGGTCGGTGGTGGTGGCGGCGGGTACGGCGGGGGCGGCGGCCGGTCGGTCAACATCGCGCTTGAGCTGGTCGACCGGCGGCAGCGGGCGCGGTCGGTGTGGGATATCCAGGACGAGTTGCGCAAGCTCGACGACAGCCTGCCGGACGTCACGCTCTCCACGGACCTCCCGGCGGCGCTGCGTGGCGGGCCGGGCGGTGTGACCATCCGCGTCATTGGGCCGGATCCGGTCGTGCTCTCGCAGATCGCGGAGCAGTACGAGAGCGTGCTGCGGCGCACGGCCGGCATCGTTGAGGTCACGAACTCGGCGCAGGCGGGGGTCCCCGAGCTCCGGGCAACCGCGCTCCGCACCCAGACCCAGGACCTGGCGGTGAGCGGCACGACCATCTCGCAGGCGATGCGCACGGCGGTGCAGGGCACGGTGGCGACGCAGCTGCGCGTGCAGGACCAGGCGCAGGTGGACGTCCGCGTCCTCGTTGCGCGTGACCAAGCCGGGGTGCCGCTCAACTTGGAGTATGTGCCGGTCCTGACGACGCGCGGGGTGCTGGTGCGCCTCGGGCAGGTGGCGACGATCACCAGTGCCACCGGCCCGGCGCAGATCAACCGGTCAGACCGCAACCGATCGGTCGGCGTCAGTGGCACCGTCTCCGGGCGCCCGCTGAGCGAGGTGGCGAACGAGATCCGGCAGGCGCAGGCGTCGATCCCGCTGCCAGCCGGCTACCGGGCGACGGTTGGTGGGGCGGTGCAGAACCTTGACCGTGCCGTCTCGGCGCTCTCCGGCGCGCTTGGGTTGAGCATCGTGCTGATGTACATGCTGCTCGCGGCGCTGTTCAACTCGTTCCTGTCGCCGCTGATCGTGATCGCGTCGCTCCCGCTGGCGATGGTTGGGGCGTTCGGGGGCTTGTACGTCCTCGGCAAGACGCTCAACATCTTCAGCCTGATCGGCATCATCATGCTGACCGGGCTGGTGAGCAAGAACGCGATCCTGCTCGTCGATTACACCAACACGCTGCGCGACACCGAGGGTCTGCCGGTGCGGGAGGCGTTGCGCCGGGCTGGCCCAATCCGGCTCCGCCCCATCCTGATGACGTCGGCGACCCTGATCGCCTCGATGCTCCCCATCCTCCTCGGCACCGGCCCGGGCGCGGAGATGCGTTCACCGGTGGGTGCGGTGCTCGTCGGCGGCATGGTCACGAGCACGCTCCTCACCTTGCTCTTCGTCCCGGCGCTCTACACCTACCTGGATGACCTCTCGAACCTTCCCGGTCGGTTCAGCCTGTGGCGCGAGGCGCGTCGGGCGCGCAATCCCTTGGCCGTGGCAGGCGGCGGTACCCCCGTCGCCCCCAACGCCCCCTCCCTTGATCCCTCCCCTGTTTCAGTAGCCAGCGCCTCCGCAGGAGGATCGGGAGAGGGGTTGGGGCGCGTACGCGGATAACGAGGGCGTCTTCCGCACGGCCGCTCACCATGATGAGCTACCCGGACATGATCCTGCACGGAGTACTGACCCAGTGACCACGCGGAACCAGATCGCACTGACGTGGATTGCCTTCTCCAGCCTGCTCGCGGGATCGATCCTCGCCGCGTGTGGCGGGGGCGCGCCGGGCGCCACGTCCACGCCCCAGGCGGCGGTGACCGGCGGCGGCGGTGGTGGTGGTGGCCCCGCCCAGGCCGCGGCGCCGGCCGGCATCCCCGTCTCGGTCGCCAAGGTCACCCGGGACACCGTCGCGCAGGTTGCGAGCTATGGCGGCTCCATCAATCCCAAGGATCAGGTGTCGGTGCTGCCACGCGTCGCGGGGCGGGTCATCCGGACGCTGGTCGAGACCGGCGATGCGGTGACGGCAGGCCAAGCGATTGCCGAGCTCGACCACGCGACGCTCGACGCGCAGGTCGCGCAGGCGAACGCAAACGTGTCGGGTGCAATGGCGAACCTCGCGGCCGCTCGTGCGCGGTACGAAGGCGTGATGGCTGGCGCGAAGGCGGATGACGTGGCCGCTGCCGTCGCCGCCGTCGACGCTGCGAGGGTGCGCCTGGACCAGGCCCTGGCGGGGACCCGTCCGGAAGACGTGATCGCCGCGGAGGTTGCCGTCGAGGCGGCGCGCACGCGCCTGGACCTCGGCCGGGCCGGGGGGAGGCCGGAGGACGTGCAGGCGGCGCAGGCGCAGCTCGATGCCGCCCGGAACCGCCTGGCCCAGGTCGAGTCAGGAACACGCCCGGAGGATGTCACGGTGGCGCAGGCGCAGCTCGATGCCGCCCGGAACCGCCTGGCCCAGGTTGAGGCGGGGTCACGTGCCGAGGACCTCAAGGCCGCGGAGTCCGACCTCGCCACCGCGCGCATCCGCCTCGCCCAGCTCCAGAACCCACGACCCGAGGATGTCCAGTCCGCGCAGGCCGCCCTCGACCAGGCACGGACACGCCTGAGCCAGGCACGCGATGCCGGCCTCGGGAGCGGTATCACCGCGCGACCCCGTCCAGAGGACCTCAGCACGCTGGCGCTGCGGGTATCGGCCGCCCAGGCTGCGCTCGAGAAGTCGTGGACCGACCAGGCGAAGGGGCCAACCTCGACCACGTCCGCCCAAGCCCTCGAACTCGCGGTCAGGACGGCACAGATCAACGTGCTGGTCGCGCAGAACGACCTTGCCAAGGCGAACGCGTCGGGCGGGCCGACCGAATGGGACGTGCGACTCCTAGAGGAAGCAGAGCAGGTTGCCCGGGCGGCCTTCGAGAAGGTGGCGAAGCCATCGCCCGCCGATCTCGCCGCCGCGCAGGTCGCCGTCGAGAAGGCGCAGGCGTTGTTCGACAAGGCCCGGACGGTCCTGCCCTACGATCTGGAGACGGCACGGCAGTCGGTCGTGCAAGCGCAGGCGACCTTTGACAAGGCCCGGACGATCCTGCCGTACGACGTTGAAACGGCACGGCAAGCGGTCGTGCAGGCGCAGGCCGCGCTCGACAAGGCCCGCGTGACCGACCCGTCGACGATCGCGCAACTCGAGCAGGCGCACGTGGCTGCGGTCTCAAACCTTGAGAAGTTGCGGAAACCGCTCCCGTTCGACGTCGACCTCGCCCGCGCGAACCTCGCACAGGCGGAGGCGCAGCTGTCCGCGCGAAGGAACCCGTACACAGATCAGGACCGCGCGGCGTCGGAGGCGGCGGTGCGCCAGGCGGAGGCGGCGCTCGCGCAGCAGCAGGCGGCACTCGCCATCCTGCAAGTCAGCCTCAACGAGACCCAGGTCGTCGCCCCGTTCGCCGGCATCGTCGCTGAGCGCCTCGTGACTGCCGGGGCCGTGGTGCAGGTCACGACGCCGGTTGCCACGCTGATGTCCCGCGACACCGAGATCTCGCTCAGCGTCGAGGAGTCGGCCATAGCGCGGTTCCGCGAGGGCAGCGCCGCCACGTTCAATGTCAACGCGTATCCCGGCAGCCCGTTCAAGGGCGCGGTAACGAGTGTCTTTCCCACTGGCGACGCCCGGAGCCGCACCTTTACCGTGAAGGTGCGCCCGGAGGATCCGGACGGCAAGCTGAAGCCCGGCATGTATGCCCAGCTCGTGGTCACGCTCGACCAGCGCGCCAACGTCCCGGTCGTGCCTCGCGACGCGGTCGTACTGCGCGGCGAGAAGCCGTTCGTCTTCGCCGTCGTGGACAACGTGGCGCAGCTCCGCGCACTCGAGCTGGGTCTGAGTGACGACAAGCGGTCCGAAGTCAAGTCCGGCGTGCAAGCCGACGACATGATCGTGGTGAACGGCCAGGCCTCGTTGCGCGACAAGGACACCGTGCGCGTGGTTCAACCCGGTCAGGCAGGGGCCGCAGGCGGACAGGGGGCCGCAGGCGGACAGGGCGCCGCCGGGGCAGGTGCCGGCCGACCAGGTGCCGGTGGTCCTGGCGCTGC
>CAILQO010000396.1 GCA_903836285.1 uncultured Chloroflexota bacterium | reverse complement strand
GTGCTGCGCCGTGCGAATCCGTGGCACCGGGTGCTGCCGGGGCTGCGCCATGTGAGTCCTTCGCGCCGGCTGCCATGGGGGCTGCGCTGTGGGCGGCCGAAGGAGCGGCACCGTGCGTCCCGGATGCGCCGTGCGCTCCGCCCTCGGCTGGCATCTGCTCAACGATCAGTCGCCCGTTGAGCGCTTGCACCGGTCGGTTCGTCGGCCCACCAAACAGCTTGGTGTACTTGTCCACCTGCGCCTTTGACACCGTGAGGGGGGATTTCATCACCAGCCAGCTGACCGTTTCGGAGCATGGCGGTGTGGTCAGTGACCCTTGGTAGGTGTAGAAGCCACGGTCGTCAGGCAGTGAGTCCAAGAGGTCAAGTTCACCTGACCACTGCGCCTTGCCATTGGCCTCCGCAGGCAAGGCATCCCAGAAGCGGTCGAGGAATGGGTTGTCAGGCCCGAGTTGCAGCATGACGCCAATAACCGCGAGACGATTGGCATCCGCAGCATGGACGAGGTGCATCTCCATCGCGGTGTTGACGCCGGTCAAGGTGTGCTCACTCGGGGCGTGGAAATGGAACTGCTTCAGCTCATACCAGACCTTGTTGAACCCAAGCCAGTTACCACGTTCAGTGTTGACCTGAACGGTATGGCCGTTGTTGACGACTTCGAGCTTCTTTGAGGCCTTGTACGCGAACCGCATCTCAGAAACCCAGTCGGCCTTAAGAAGGCGGGCGGGCGCGATGTCAACCGGTGACTGCGACTTGCCGGCGGCGCACGCGGACCAGTGCGGGTCGAGTTCGGCCCAGCGCTCTGGACCTTCCTTGCCGGCGTAGGACCAGTGGGCGTGCTTCGCAACCTCTGACTGGGTCGCGTCACCGAGGGCCAAGCCACCGATGCTGCAGCCAACCAAGCCGACGCTCAGGGCGACGGCGCTTGCGACGGCTCCGAACGAGGAACGCTTGCGAACCGGCGCCTTCGAGCCCGGCCGGTTGCCCGGGACCCGTGCGCCTTCAGGTGACACGCCCGTGGTCATCTGTTTGATGGCCTCCCACACTTCCAGAGCTTCACCGGGGGCAGCCCGCATGGCGGCGCACGGCGCGGCGAAACTCGACGCGATCCCGCGAGTGCGCGAAGTATCGCATGGGTGCGTCGGCCGCTGCATATGGGCCTCTCGTCGCCCCCGAGCATTCGCGGCCGCCGCTCGCC
The DNA here is from genome assembly GCA_903836285.1 of uncultured Chloroflexota bacterium. GTDB lineage: Bacteria > Chloroflexota > UBA11872 > UBA12225 > UBA12225 > CAILQO01. The sequence continues at coordinate 12,015 of CAILQO010000396.1, read as the reverse complement.
GGGCCGGTGGTCCACGACGACAGGCGCGCCGTGGATTTAACCGGGATTCTGGCAGGGCACAATCAGAACACGTGGGGCGCCTGTTGCCCAATGTCCGTAGATTCCTCAAGTGTTGCCACTATGCCGTATTGGCATTACGTTTCGAGTACACTCGGGGCTGTCGCGTGCGGTACATCGACCGTTCGTGCAGGAGACGCACCACATGACGATTGAGGAGATCGTGGAAGCCGCGCCCGGGACGTTGCAGGCGGCGCTCCAGCGTGCGCGGAGCGTGGCAGCGCGCGCTTCACAGGAACGGCATCAGGCCGAGCGGGCGTATGAGCTGGCGTATGTACGCCTTGAGCAGGCCCGCAACGCTGAGGCAGTCGCGCGCGACGGGCTGGAGACGGCGAAGCAGGCGATTGCGGACGCTGAGCTACGCGTGCCGCTCTCGAATGCGGAGGTGCTTGGCGTTCTTGCCGATGCCGGCCTGCCTGCGTGGGAGCGTGGCACGCGTGATGGTGCACGGGTTGACCAGCGTGACGCCGCGCACGTCTTCGTTTGGCACGCACCGGCAACCCGTCCCGCCGACGCGAAGGCGTGGCGCGAGCATGCGTCCGAGGTGCTGAGCCGCTACGAAGCGGCCCTCATCGCGCATGGGTGTGTCGTGATCCGCGACCCAGAGCGGTCTCTCTGGCGAATCGTCCGACGCCTTAGCTTGCTCGACGACGACCAGCCGGCGCGCCAGGGGTTCTAGCTCCCCTTGGGTTGTGGGGCGCCCCCACTACTCCACGGTGACCGTGCCTAGGGTGATCCGGTTTTCGCCGTCGATCGTGCCCGGGGGAAGTATTCCCCCCGCGAGGGTCGGCCATGGGCGAACTTCCCCGGCGCGGAGCGGCTCCATGCCGGCGGCGGGGGTGGGTTCGGCCGGGTCTGTCGCCGTGGGGGTCCCCGGACGGGCCGCGACCCGGCGCATCGTGGCCAACTCATACATGCCGACGACGACCCGGTAACTCCCCGGGGCAGTGCCCGGTGGGATCACGACGTCGTATGCATCGCCGACAAAGTCGCCCTTGCGCCATGCGCCCGTCGGTCGCGTGCCCCCAACCGGTTGCACGTCGCGTTGTGCGATGCGGTCCCCACCTGCCTCGTCGTTGCCGACGACGATGTGGACGAAGGTCGTGAGGTCTGTTGGCGGTGGCGCCTCGGCCGTCCAGTACAGGATCACGCGTGCGGTGGCGCCAGCGCGAACCTGCGGTGACTCGAGGCGGAAGCCCCTCAAGGCGATCGCGTCGTCGAGTATTGGTGCCGGATCCAGTACGACATCCGGGGCGGGCGGTTTCCACGAGATCTGGAACAGCTTGAAGCGGCTGTGGTCACCGGGCTTCGGGACGTCCATGATGAGGCGGGCGTCCGGGTTCAGCGCCTCGAAGCGTCGTTGCTGTTCGCCTTCCGGTGCATCAGTCAGGATGTAATACGTCGGTGCCCCACGGCCGGACTGGAACGCGGCCAGATCCGGGTCGCGCCGAAGCCTTTCGGTTACGGGCACCTTCTCGTCGACGATCCCAAGCACGGTTCCGGCGGTCTCGCGGAGGTAGGCGAACACGCCGTCCCGGGGCATGCCGGTATTCGTCCTCGTCAGTACAACGATGCCGGTCTTCGGGTTCTCCCGACGAAACACTGCCAACTGGTCGAGTACCTGACCGAGGCCATACCCGGCGTAATTGCTCTCCACGTATTGAAACCGGTCGGTGATGTAGCGCCGGTCGTTCATCCATGGCGCAGTGGTTGGGTCGGTGAGCAGCGCCGCCCCGAACTGGATGCCGGACACCGTCGCCCCTACGGTAATCGCGAGCGAGACTGCGCCGCTCGCGACGCGTACGGCCGGGGCGCGCCGTGGACTCCACGCGGTGCTGATGGCAATGGCGGTTGCGATGGCGACAGGCAGGATGGCACCGACCAGGCAGAACACGAGGTACCGCGAGTAGATCAGCTTGGCGGTGAGCGCAAATGCGAGCAGCGGTGTGGCGACCCACGCTGCAAGGATCAGGCCGACGCGCCAGGGAGGTGGCCCTGCGTTGCCCGACGCCAAGCCTGGGATGTGGGGTGCGGCCCCTGGGTCCGTCGCGGGACTGGCCGACCGTGACACGGTGAGCCACGCGAGGGTGATGGGGATCGCAACGGTGAGAGGCCACCCAAGGTAGGCCACCATTGCGAGTCCGACGAACGCGATGTTGGCTCGCCAAAGGTCGACGGGACCAGCAGCGACCTCGGCGGCGGTCAGGCTGTACCGGCCGAAATTGCCATCAGCGAGGTTGTCGACAAGCGGGCTGAGGTAGAGCACCGAATATGCGGCTGCGCCGATGAAGCCAGCCTGCGCCATCCGCCACCACGCGTGCCGTGACTTTGGTTGCCATGCAAATGCGACTGCAGGGGCAAGTCCCACAAAAAAGAGTGCGGAGAGCTTTGTGAGGACCGCAATCGCCACCGCGAGACCCAGGAGCAGGGTGCGGGGCACCGTTGGGGCATCCGCCCACCGGAGCGTGGCGAGGAGAACCATGAGCGAGGCGGTCGTCACCAAAGAGTCGTAGAGCGCCATGCGGTCGTGAATGAGTGCGACGGGTGCCACGACGGTGAGGGCGGCGGCGAGCGGGCCGACAAGGTGCTGGACGCGGGCGCCCCACGGTCGGGCGAGGGCGACAGCGGTCGCCCACATCAGGGCCACGTTGGCGGCACCGCACCCGACCGAGACGAGTCGCCCAGCGATCAGGCGGTCAGGGACCGCGGCGAGGACTGGAGGCATCAACCACGCGAGGAGCGGCTGCTTCCCGTCCTCGAGCGAGGCGAGCCAATCGCCAAGCCCACGCGCATGCCATGCACGGACTCCCCAGTCGATGTAGGTGCCCTCGTCACTGACCATCGGGAGGAGGCCGAGGTTCCATAGGCGGGTGGCAAGGTACCCAATGGCCAAGGCGACGGCGATGACCACTGATCCGCGGTCCACGAGCCACCCGGACGGGCGGCGCCTGCCAAGCGGAACTTCGCTTGTCATGGCGGGAGCAATGGGCGCAGGGGCATTGACCGGTCCGGCGCCGTGGGGGCTGGTGAGTTGCGCGCTCATCTGGCGTTCGCCACGGTCAGTCGCGAAGCCAGTACCGGACCAAGGTGAACCACGCCTGAAAGGCATCGGGCCAACGAATCTTCTTGCCTTCGTTGCCGCCGCGGCCGTGGTACGCGATCGGAACCTCGACGATGGGGATTCCTCGACGAAGGACCTTCGAGGTGACCTCAGGGCAGAACTCGAAACGTTCGGACCGCAACGCGAGGCTGGGTAGCAGCGAGGCGTCGAAGACCTTGTAGCACGTCGCCTCATCTGTGACGCGACGGAGGAAGAGCAGCGACGCCGTCCACGAGAGGATCTTGTTGGCGACCCAGTTCGTCGGATGCATGCCACTTGGGCGCCCGAGCGGGCCGAGCCCGAGAAAGCGCGACCCGTAGACAACGCGGGCAGTGTTGGCGAGGATCGGCGCGACAAGCGCGGCGTAGTCACACGGGTCGTACTCGAGGTCGGCGTCCTGGACGATCACGATTGTCCCCGAGACGTGCCCGAGACCAGTCCTGATCGCGGCTCCCTTGCCCCTGTTTCGTGCATGGCGAACGAGCGACACCTCCGGGTAGAGCGCGTGACCTTCCGGCCCGTCAAGGAAGTCGACCCCTCCGTCATTGGAGCAGTCGTCCACCACCACGACATCGATAGGGATGCTGGTGCCGTGCCAGAGGATGCGTTGCGCCCGGACCCGATCAAGGAGGTCACGCAACGTGTTGCGCTCGTTGTAGACCGGCACGATCACGGTGACGCGTGCATCGGGGCGGCGAGGCGTGGTTGCCCGGTCGGCCGCGTCATCGGTCGTGGTCACGACTACCCCAACGGACGCGTGGCCATGGTGCCGTCGGCAGTGTTACCTGCAAGACGCCAAAGCTGGACCGTTAGGCGGCTAAGCGCAAGGGCGAGCCACGCTGCGACGATGCCTGCCCAGTAGTCGAGAAACCGGTCGCGCCCTCGCCGGGCGGCCCACCACGGGTCGAACCCATACGCGCGCTCTGGCGCCTCGGGCACAAGCTCTGGGTGTGCGTCGGCCCACGGGTAACGCGAGCGGTACGGGTTTGACGGTGCGGAGTAGCCGCCAATCGACGCTGCCAAGGACGCCTGCAACAGCCAGGCGTGTCCTCTCAGTGGCGAGAACTCCGGGACAACGCGGGCATGGCGCACGTCGATCCCGCGACCCAACTGGTTGCCCACTACGCTGTAGTACGACCCGTAATCGACGGACACGGCCAGAATGTTTGCCCAGAGGCCGGCAAGCACGACCGGAGCAGCGGCGGCGACCACGAGCGCGCGTTTCATCGTCCCGAGCTGGGGCCAGGCAAGCGCCGGTGCGAGCCACCCGAGCATCAGGAAGGGAACGGTGACATACAGGTAGCGTGGCCCCCATGACCAATCGCCGTGCCAAGCCCACCACCGTGCGTAGTACAGCAGCTCAAGGGTGAACGCCGAGAAGGCGGTCGCAGCAACGAGTGGTCGTCGTTGAGCAAGCCATGCAATCCCCGCAAGCCCGACCATCGCTGGTGGCGCGAACCACGCCAGTCCCTTGCCGGAAGCGAAGAGCAGGTAGCCAACACCGTCAAGTATCGGGGTGACGAATCCTGTGGATGGTTCGTCGCCGTAGCCGAATTCGAACGGGTTGCCAAAGCGGTACCAGTTGAGGGTTGCCTGGAGCGCCCCTGCCATGGCGACCGGCAATCCGACGGCGACGGCCATCGGGAGGATGCCGGAAATCGCGCGTCCGGCGCCGCGCGTCATCCCTCCAGACACAGGGAACGTGTGCGCTGTGGGCGGCACCGATGAGCCGCCGACGGGGCGGTTCTCATGGAGATCGGATAGGGGATCAGGCACATGTGGTCCCCAAAAGGCACGCCACGTTGCCAAGCCGACGGGGAGCAGCACGGCCGGCGCCAGGATCAGCGAAGCAGCCTTTGTGAGGAACGCGACGGCGACCGCAATCCCAGCGACCGCTGCCCAACGTACACGCTGGTGCGTCCATGGATCCTCCTTCTCGTTCGAGAAAGCGGTCGCCTGGCACGCGCGCAGTGACGCCCCGGTAGCGATGAGGAGCGCGAGAGTCTGGGTCGGTTCGGCAAAGTCGGCGCGGGCGTACGGCGCAAGGAGGGTCGTCGTCGCACCGAGGACGGCGATCAGCGTGGAGGCACCCCGCCCGGCTCCGGCATCGCGCGCGATGACCCAAAGCACGAGGACCATCGCCGCGGTGACAACTCCATTGGCAAGCCCGACGAGGAAGCGGGCGGCGCGCTCACCCTGGGTTGGGTTCGCCAACGCCGACCCGTAGGCAAGGCCTGCGGCCACGAATGGCGCCTGCACCACCGACTGCCCCAGTCCGTACTTGCTGTAGGCGCGTCCGTCGCGCCCCGTTGCGGTTTCAGGGCGGGCTTCAATTGCGAGCGCGCCGCGGCGCACGAGTGACAGGGTCGTTTGGAACATGGCCTCGCCATCCCCGCTGACGATTCGGCCGGCCATCGTGAACGTGAAAAGCACGAGCGCCCACGCCCCGAGCGTGCGCAGGACGACGCCGTCGGTCCGGTCGCCTGCTCGTATCGCGGAGGCGCGACCTCCCCCGACGGTGGTTGGTTTCGGGACATGTTCGCGGGTGGAGCCGGCGGAAATCATGGTGCACCCGTCGGGCGCCGATACGTCCATGCCAGCGCCATCACGGTTGCGAACAACGCAAAGCCTGACGCCGCGGCGCCGAGGCGCACCGACCATGGCGCGAACTCAAAGCGGATCTCGTGCGTGCCAGCCGTTACGGCGACCGCCCGGAAGACCGTGTCGGCGCGGATGACCGGTACGGAGAGGCCATCGACGGTGGCGCGCCACCCAGGGTAGTCCGCTTCCGTGAGGACAAGTAATGCCTGACGTGAGGCTGTCGCCTCGATCACGACCTCGCGCGCACTGTACGCAGTGACGCGGGCACTCCCTGCCGAGCTACGTGATGGGCTCTTCGCCGCCTCGTCCGTTGTCGCCTCGATGCCTGCCACTGGCGACGAGACCGTTGCCACTGTGGCCAAGTCGAGGGAGTTCAGGAGGCTGATCGCCTTCCCGTCGTCCGGTTCAACGATGATCCGATCGATCACAAGGGCGCGAGACGCCATCGGTATCGTGTTGTCGTGCCACCACGCCGCGCCAGGAGCGTCGTCGTAGGTGCGCCAATCGTTGCCCGGCGAACCGTTACGCCCGTCGGAGATGATCGCGGCGACCCCGAGGCTGGCATATCGGCGCGCGTCGGCCCGACCAGTAGCCTCGGCGGCAAGGGTCAGGTGCGGGACGGGGGCTGCTGACCCGCTCGGCAACAGGACGGGCTTGAAGCGCGCATAGGTGCGCAGGGGTAGCAGCCCGCCGTCGTACCCATCGATGGTTGGCCATCCGTAGACCATGCCGAGATCGGGCTTGAGCGCGTCCTGAATGGCGCGGTACCGGATCGTGTCACCCTTGGCACCGACGGTCGATCGCGCGAGCCGCTGGGCGTCAAGGTGTTGCTCGATCGTGAGCGAGACGAGGCGCGGGGGAGAGGCGTCCGGGGAGCGTGCCGCGAGGCGTTCCCGCGCGAACGGTACGACCGGCGGTGGTGCCGCGTAGACGATCGGGTCAACCGGCCACGCGTACTCCATGCGGTGCCCTGCGAGCGCCAATTCCAATGCGGCGACTGCAATGACGCAGCCTCGGGTGATTGCGTGGACCGGCCCGTTGAACTGCGCCAGGATAAGGGCACCAAGCGCACCGGTAGCGGTGCACCAGAACCACACAAGTGCGACGCGTCCGGGCGGAAGCCACTGTGCGCCGCCGACATGCCATGTACGTGTCGCAGCAACCCCGATCGCAAGCGTTGCCACGGCGAGGGTCGCGATGACGACTGGGACGACCTGCTTCCTCCCGGCACGCCGGGTCTCCACGGCATCGAGACCGTGCGCGGCAAGGCCTGCCACCGCGAATGTCCAGATCAGCAGCCAACGTCCCGGTGCGCGGAAACTGCTAAAGAGCGGCACGTACCGCAATGCGGTGTCAAAGAGGCTGGTGTACGTCCCCAGGCCGAGCACCAGTGCGACTCCTGCGGTCGCCACCAGTGCGAGGACTTGGCGGCGCGCTGGACTCGCGCCCATCGCTATGGCGACGAACGGCAAGGCGACGGTACCGACGTACCCGGTGACCTCTTGCGCCGGCAAGTTCCAGTAGGTGGGCAGGAGGGTCTCAAGCAGATGAGTGCGATCGATGGCGTAACTGCCGGCCTCGTCCCGGGTCATCCCACCGACTCGGTAGCCCTGACCGACCAGTTCAAGGGTTGGGACAAGTTGCGCGGCGGCGATCAATGCACCGATTCCGACCGAGGCGATGAGCGCGATGGCGTGGGAGAAACGCACCGGTGCGCGGCGCGGTGGGGCGTACGCGAACAGTGTTGCCTCTCCGCCGAGGGCGAGGAGCGAGTAGTAGGTCTCCTGCGTGTGCCCGGCGGTGATGAGGAGCGCGGTGGCGATTGCTCCGGCGGCGACCCAGCGGACGAGGCGTCGCGTCGCTTCCACCTCGGACTGGACCCGATCGCCCGCGTCGAGTGCATGCATGCCCAGCGAACCACCAACCACTTGATGCGCGCGCGCGCGCCAGACATCGCTGCCGGCAGCAGCGGCGCGGTGGGTGGTGAGAGCGAGCCATGGCAGCCACGTCGAGGCGTGCACTTGGTTGAGGTGGCCCATGTGCGCGCCGAAAAAGCCGCTCCCGGCGAATGCGATCGCGCCAAGGGTCGCTCCCCACGGCCCAAGGCCCCACCCCCAACGGGCAAGCCACAGGAAGCCCGCTCCGCCAGCGATGAGGTGGAACCACTGGCTTGCCACAACGGCGCGCTCAAAGGTTGGCCAGAGGAAGATCAGGTCTGGCGGGTAGAGGACCGCCATCTGGATGTTGGCGAGGAAGGGTGCCCCAAAAAAGATGTCGGGGTTCCAAAGCGGCCATTCCCCGCGGAGGAACGCTTGGCGGATCAGGTGCTTCGCCGGGAAGAAATAGACATACAGGTCGTACGACATCATCGCGTCGCCGCTGATAGGACCACGAAGCAGGACGGTCGCCAGGGCGGCGATCACGATGAATGGCAATACGGCGGTCGCAACGCGCCGGGCATTGCGGGCACGCGCAGGCAACAGGTGTTGGGGTACGGCGGACCCATGCACCCGGCTCGGCGCGGCGGCCGCCGCGTCGGTCGCGATCACGTCCCTTCAACGCGCCGGCGCGGCCTCCCGTCGTCCGTGCAGTTTTCGGCCACTGGAATCAACATTCGCGGACGGGTGCGTCAACGATGCCGGCAGGTCACCGGGAACGGCGCCACCAGTCGCCAAGCCATCGGAGTGCGGACGACACTTTTGCGCGGTTGGTCGGTGAGTTCGTCCATGCGCTGGCGCCAGACGGGTGGGGCAGCGGCAGGATGGTTGTGCCGGCGACCGTCAGTGGGCCGCCAACGACCTCGGCGAGGGGTACCTTGCCGGCGAACGCATCGATGGCCAGCCTCCCAACCGAAATGATGAGGTGCGGCGCAACGATCTCCCGTTCCCGCGCAAGCCACGGCGCACAGAGGTCCCGTTCTGCCGGACTGGCGACGCGATCGCCCCGTCCTGACGATGCCGGACCCGGGTAGCACCGGGTGATTGCCGTGATGTACACATGCTGTCGGAAGTCGTGCTCGTCGATTCCGGCCTCGGCAAGCCAAGCGAAGAGGCGCCTGCCAGCTTGCCCGGCAAACGGTACCCCGCCGGTCGCCTCCACCTTGCCCGGTGCTTGGCCGACGAGCATCACACGTTGACGGCGCCGGAGGATATCGGCGACGTGCCCGGCATGCGCACCACACACGGGCAGACCGAGGGTGGTGTGCCCGGCATCGGCGCAACGCCGGCAGGCAGCAAGGGCATCAAGGTGGGTATGGAGTGTTGGGGCGCCTGCCTTGTCGGCACGTAGGGTGTCCATCTGGGTTGCACGTGCCTCCATGAAAACACCGACGCGGTGACCCTTGCAGGTCACCGCGTCGGTGCGAGTGAGGAGAAGGAAGGAGAGAGAATCAGTCCATGCGCAACACGGGGTGACGCTCGTTCACGGTATGGGTCGCCGCGGGGAACGGTGACACGAAGTCAAGCCCGCAGGCGGCACAGTGAAACGACTTGCCTTGCCACCAAACTGGTTGCTGACGCAGCACGGCAGCCTTGACGTCGTCCATCGACGCCAGACCATTGGCTCGTGCACGGTCGCTTAAGGGTGGGGCAACGTTACGCACCCCACCACTCACCACCACCATCCCGGACTCCTGCCCTTTCAGGGGCACGCATGTTTCATGCGAAAGCAGGACCGGGGAACCGCGCGAACAACCATGGAACGACGCCCGGTCCGGTGCGCCGCTCCCCTTTCGTGTGCCGACGGGGTTAGCTGACGGGTTCGGGCGAAAGAGCTACCCTACCAATCCCGAAGGATCGGATTCACCCCAGTTGTGGGTCCCCCGTTCCTGCACGGTGGTGCAGGATTAGGCCGCTATGCAGTTCGCGCCTGCCGGAAATAGACCGGCAGCTTGATCGTAGCGAAGCGACGGCGGCCTGTCAACCCCCCGGGATGACGCAGGTACCATGGTGTCGATGGAGAGTCCAACCAGATCCGGCGTGCCTGATGCCTCCGTCGGGCGTCGCGCCTACCACCTTCATCCTTCGGACAATGTCGCTGTTGCGTTGGCTGACCTTGAAATGGGCGAGGTACTCGATTTGCCTCCGGGCCGGGTCGTCGTCGGCGCACGCATACCGTTCGGGCATAAGGTCGCCGTCGCTGCGGTGGCGGTGGGTGAGGAGGTGCGCAAGTACGGCGAGGTCATCGGCCTCGCGAACGCGCCAATCTCGCCGGGCGACCATGTGCACGTCCACAACGTGGAGTCGCAGCGTGGACGGGGAGACCTGCATCGCGCCGCACCCGCATGAGTGAGACGCGGTCCAAGGCCTAGTGCTGGGTGCTGACCGTGCCCAGTAGGGTGCCGGCATCGTCGAAGCGCATCGCTTCCGGATCGCCGATGACCTCCAGCCGTTCGTTGGCGCGCGCTTCTGGCAGCAACGCTTCCGAGACGAGCATCTCGTCCAGACGCAGGGTACTGTGTGCGCGCACGAGCCGGACAGCGTCCGGGGACGCGGCGCCACCCGATGTGCGGATGGCGATGCCAATTGCCTCACGGTCGGTCGGCATGGTCATCGGGACACGGGCAACGTCCGGTGCATTGGCCGTCAGGCAGTTCATGTACATTGCCGCATAGTCGATCCGGCCGACCAAGTGAGCCGTGGTGACGTCGGCCCACCCGATCCCGATCGCATTCCCGCGTGACTCGTCAGTGACGTCACGCACGACGATCCGGCGATAGTCCGGCAGCCGCTCGCCCCCGAGCCGTCGCCACATGCCGATCACGTTCGGGTCCATGCCGCTGCCTGAGAGATCCTTGCCGATCCAGTCGAGTACGAGGACGTCGGCGTGGTCGAACGGGATGCGGGGAAGCACGGCATTGCTGGCGACGAGCATGGTGCGGTCGGTTTCGTGGAAGTCATCGGGACCAACCACCTCGATACGCATCGGCAGGTCGGCGGCGTTTTCGACGATCGCCACGCCGAGGAGCACCTTGCCCGAGGCGAGCGAAACCGCGGCGGCCTCCGGGATCGTTCGTGCGAGCCCAGCGCGGTGCATCGTCTCGGCGCCGCGCTGCTTGCCAAGGCCGACTGCGAGCATCTTGCAGAGCCCGCTTTCGATCGATGCCTTGAATGCGGTGTGCGCCTTGACCCGGTTCACCACGACGACGCCGTCGCTCTCCCAGACGTGGCGGTCAAGGTAGACCGGGACCTCGCGGTCAGTCCGGCCTACCTCCACGACGTCCATGGTCGCGCGCACTGGGGCGCCAACCGACGCTTCAGTGACGCCGTACCCGGCCATCACCTCAGTCTGGCCCTCAGCGGTTGCCCCGCCATGGCTTCCCATCGCCGGAACGATGTATGGGTCGGCTCCGCGTGCGCGGAGCCCGTCGACCACGCCTCGAACAATCGCAGTGAGGTGGCTGATCCCGCGGCTCCCAACCGTCACGCCGATGCGCTTCCCGGACAGGTCAAGGTGCGCAAGCTTCCGGAAGACACTGTCAAGCACGTGTCCGTGCGGGTCGGCAATGGAGGTGGAATCGACCCGTTGGCGGACACGTGCCACCCGCGGGAAGGCGAGGCCGGCGGTGAACGAGGATGCTGGTCCCCACGCCATTGCTGGGGAGCGCAGCGGATCAATGGACATCGCCTGACCTCCGGGGTGGACGCACTATCCCGTCGCGCCCGACCGATCCACCGTGCGGTCGGCATGGTGGATCGGACGCCACTGAAACGGAATGTACCCGGTGGGCAGGGTTACGCGGCGGCTGAACCTCCGACGCTGGCCATCAGGGATCCGAGAGGGTCTGCGGCCGGTGCCGGCGCCCTCGATTGGGACGAAGCCATCGCCGTCTGTACGCCCTCGATCGCGCGCTCGAGCCAGCGGTGGGAAAGCCCGTGTTCCTCGCCGTCAAGGCCGATGGCGTCGAGCTGGTCGCGCGCAGCGGTGAGGAGCACCATGCAGATGTCCCACTCGCCGTCGCGCGCGTGGTTTGACGACGCCTTTGTCAGGCGGGCGATGCGCGCAATCTGGCTCGCCACCACGAGCGCGCGCGTGGCGATGTCGCCGGCGGCCGTGTCGATGCGCTCTACCACCTCGTCGGTGGAAAGCGGCGCATCGAAGCCGAAGGGCGATCCCTGTCGCGTGATCATGATCGTGCGTCCTTCTTGCCCTGCCAATCGATCAACCGAGGCGACTGCTATCAGCGGCCGCGCCTAAGTGGTCGCCTCTTCGGGATGCGTGTCCGCCGTACATGACGGAACAGACCGCCCAAGGTTGCG
>CAILQO010000395.1 GCA_903836285.1 uncultured Chloroflexota bacterium | reverse complement strand
GATGAGCCACGCCTCTCGCAGTTCCTGAAGGGGCTGCCCCTGTACGCCCCCCCACGCCCACCGGAGCGCGACGGCGACCCGAAACTCGGCATCGGCGCCTTCCGCTTCCCCGAGTGGTTCGTGGTGCAGGAGCCGTCCGAGGGGCAGTCGGGCCTATCGCGCCGCCTCGTTCCACGCGTGTCGCTGGAAAACGGGACACGCTTCGAGGGCATCCCCGTCGTGGCGACGCGCTTCGTGATGGCCTGCCCGCGCGGGCACATTGATGACGTGCCGTGGCGGCGCTTCGCCCACGGTGGCACCGCGGCTGGGGCCGGGCCGACGTGCGGGCGCCAGTTATCGCTGGACGAGGAGGGGACGGGCGGCGACCTCTCGGAACTTGTGGTGAGCTGTGAGTGTGGCGCGCACCGGCGCCTGATCGAGGCCTCTCGTTGGGCTGAGCGACCGCTTGGCCCGTGTACCGGTCGCCGGCCGTGGCTTGGAGGGGCTGACCGTGAAGCGGGTTGCACCGAACTGACACGCCTGACCAACCGGTTCGCATCAAACGTGTACTTCCCGCAAGTCCTATCGGTCCTGTCGTTGCCGCAGGATGGGTCACCGCTGGCGCAACGCGTGCGGTCGCATTGGGAAGTGCTCAAGAAGGTCACGAGCGCCGATCAAGTAGGGATGCTGCGCGGCCTTGTCGATGCGCTGGCCGACTTGGGCGCGGCGACCGACGCCGAGATCTTCGAGGAGATCCAGCTGGCCATCGCGCCGGCACCGTCCGGCACGTCGCTCAAGCACACCGAGCTTGACGCGCTGGTGGGTGCGCCGGTCGGCAGCGGCGACGGCTACCCGGGGGAGCAACCGTTCCTGGCAGGTCGGCTGCCGCGCGACGAGTGGCACCGCGACGCCCGGTGCGACGCGATTGAGGCGGTGGTGCAGGTGCACCGGTTGCGCGAGGTGATGGCGATCACCGGCTTCACGCGGATCGACGCGCCGACGATCGACCCGACGACCGGCGAGTACGACGAGTCGGCCACGCTGGCCCCGATCGCCGCGAACGTGACGTGGTACCCGGCGGTCGAGAGCCGGGGCGAGGGGATCTTCGTGCAACTGTCAGCCACGGCGATCACCGCGTGGCTGGATCGCCCGGCGGTCACCGCACGGCTGAAGGCACTGCACGGGGCGTTTGAGCGGTGGCGCGCGGACAGGAAGGCGACGTGGGACTTCCCCGGCGGGCCGTACGTGCTGTTGCACACGCTTTCGCACTTGCTGATGCAGTCGCTGGCGATGCGGTGCGGCTACCCATCAAGTTCGCTGAAGGAGCGGGTGTACGTCGACGCGGAGCGAGGGCGGTATGGCTTCCTCGTGTACACCTCAACGGCGGACGTGGATGGCACGTTGGGAGGCCTCGTGGCGCAGGCGTCGGACATTGAGGCCCACGTACTTGCGGCACTGGCCGAGGGGCGCCTCTGTTCCAACGACCCGACCTGCGCATTGCACGACCCGTCGGCAAGCCTTGAGCGGCGCTTCACGCACGGGGCGGCGTGCCACGGCTGCACCCTCGTCGGTGAGGTGTCGTGCGAGACGCGCAACGAGTTCCTCGACCGGGCGCTCGTCATGCCGGTGATCGGGCTGCGCGACGCCGCGCTGTTCGGCGTCGGCGGGTAGGCGGGACGCCCCAGTGATCGAGCCGCTCCTGGCCCTTCCACCGAGTGTGGCACTGGCACTCGCCGGCGCCTTGGAGATGGGAATCGTCCGCGCGCCGTTCACACGGGCGTCGGTCGGCGCCACCGTGCGCGACGCGTCGCTGGTCGACGGCGTGACGGCGTCGCTGACGGCGTTGCAAGCGACCGGTGCCTCCGGCCGTTCGACCGGTGCATGGCTGCGGGCGCTGGTGGCGTCGCGCCGTCGGGTGCCGTCGCCAAGCTTGGCGTGGTCCGGGCCACAGGTGCCCGGGCTGCACCAGCGTGAGACGGACACCATCCTGGACGAGCTGTTCCAGACGGTGCGGGACGAGCTATGGGTGACCACCTACGTCATCTACGGTGGGCGCCGGTTGCTGGCGCCACTGGCCACCCGCATGGTGGCGCGCCCGGGCCTGACGGTCACCTTCCTCATGGATGTGAAGCGGGGGAGTGGCGATACGCGACCGGCAACGCAGGTGGCGGAGGCGTTTGCCCGAGACTTCTGGGCCCAGAACTGGCCGTCGGGGACGCGTCGACCGCGGTTGCTGTACTACCCGAGGTCGCTTGAGCCGTCGTCGGCCGACCGGGCGAGCATGCATGCAAAGGTCGTGGTCGCCGACGGCGAACGCGTGCTGGTGACATCGGCGAACCTGACCACCAAGGGCGTGTCCGAGAACGTCGAGGTCGGCGTGATGCTGCATGATCGTGCGCTGGCCTCGACGCTTATCGATCACTTCCGCGTGCTGCTCGACGCCGGCCACCTTGCGCCGCTGGACGGCTAGGTCGGGACGCCAAGGCGCTGGCGACTTTCCTCGAATCGTCCCACGATTCGGCGCCGTGGGACCTCGCGAGACGCCGTGGCGCGCCCCACGGGGAGGGCCGGCGCCCACGCTTTCCACGTACACGCCGGCCCCGCGACACAACGCGACGCCCGCG
>CAILQO010000394.1 GCA_903836285.1 uncultured Chloroflexota bacterium | reverse complement strand
TCGGCGACGCTTGGCGGGCCGCGCGTGGCGTACGCGACGCTGGCGGGGATCTTGGGCGGCGTCTTCATCTGGGGCGCCGCCGCTGCCATCGGAGTGGGGGCGCTGCTGGAGGCGTCGCGGCTGGCCTACGACGCCCTGCAGCTTGGTGGGGCGGCGTACCTTATCTACACGGGGGCGCGGATTGTGTGGGCCGCGCGTCACCCGGCACCGTCGACCGACCTTGGTGCGGGTGAGGGTGCGAGGGCCGGGTGGGTTGCGACGTTTGTGCGGGCGCTCGTGATCACGCTCACGAACCCGAAGGTGGGGCTGTTCTACGTGGCGATGCTGGCGCCGTTCCTGCCCGACGGGGTGCCGCCGGTGGCGGGAGGGCTGCTACTGGCAGGCATCCACAACCTTGAGGCGCTGGCTTGGTATAGCGTGCTGATCTGGGGCGCGAACCTTGCGCGCGAGGTGTTTGCCCGTCCGCGCGTGCGCCAATGGATGGAACGTGTGTCGGGAGTGGCACTTGTGGGCTTTGGGGTGCGGGTGGCGTTTGACCGGTAATTCAGTGCTGATGGTGGCAGGCGTTGTGCCACGACGATCCTGACCGCCGCGCGGACCTGCCTCCCTGCGCACCGTCTGGCCCCCACCCCCTGCCCCCGCTGAGGCGGGAGACGGAAGTCAGAGTTCCGCCCAAACGTCTACGGGGCGGCTCGCAGCGTTCCTCGCGCACGACCCGGATCGTGTCGCCACGTGCGGTTAGTTGCGATGGCGGCGCTTGCGGCGTATCGTGCGGCGGCCGCGCGGCACCGTGCGGGCGGAAGGGGCACGGCGATGGTGGCGCGGGTCCGCACGGGCAGCGTGGTCGGCCTCGAAGGGGCGTTGGTGGAGGTCGAGGTTGACCTCGCGCAAGGGCTGCCAGCGTTCACCGTGGTTGGGTTGCCCGACACGGCGGTGCAGGAGGCGCGCGAGCGGGTGCGTGCGGCGATCCGCCACGCCGGCTTCACCTTTCCGGCGCGCCGGATCACGGTGAACCTCGCCCCGGCGGAGGTGCGCAAGGAGGGCGCGGCCTTTGACGTGCCGATTGCCCTTGGGGTCCTCGCGGCGGCGGGTGCCCTCGACCTACCCCAGTCGCCGGTGCTGTTTATTGGCGAACTCTCACTGGATGGGGCACTCCGGCATACGACGGGGGTGTTGCCCCTCGTGGCGTTAGCGCGCGCAAGCGGGATCGGCACGGTGGTGGTGCCGGCGTGCGACGCCCCAGAAGCGGCACTGATCGAGGGCGTCGCCGTGATCGGTGCGCCAACACTGCTGTCACTGGTGCAGCACCTGACCGGTGAGGCGCCGCTTTCGCCGTTCACCCGGTCAATCACCTCGCTCCTCGACGATCAGTCGCCGGTGGTTGGCCCAGACCTGCAGGAGGTGCGTGGGCAAGAACACGCCAAGCGCGCCCTTGAGGTGGCGGCGGCGGGCGGGCACAACCTGCTCTTTTCGGGCAGTCCCGGTGCGGGCAAGACGTTGCTCGCGCGGTGCTTGCCGGGGATCCTGCCGCCGCTGTCGCCCGATGAAGCGCTGGAGGTGACGCAGATCTACTCGGTGGCGGGTTTACTGCCGGCGGACGAACCGCTGGTGCGCCGTCGGCCGTTTCGGTCACCCCACCACACGGTCAGTCACGCAGGCTTGGTGGGCGGCGGGCCGTCACCGCGGCCGGGTGAGCTGACGCTTTCTCACCGAGGGGTGCTGTTCCTCGATGAGTTGCCGGAGTTCGCGTCGCACACGCTTGAGACGCTGCGCCAACCGCTTGAGGACGGCGTGGTGACGATCAGTCGGGCGTCGGGGACGGTGACCTTCCCGGCGCGCGTGACCCTTGTCGGGGCGATGAACCCGTGCCCGTGCGGCTTCGCGGGCGACCCGGAACGGGCTTGCACCTGCCCAGATGGGGCGATTCGGCGCTATCAACGGCGCCTGTCCGGGCCGTTGCTGGATCGCATCGACATTCACCTGACGGTGCCGCGGGTGTCGTACCACGACCTCGCGGTGCCGACGGCCGGGGCCGACGTGCCGCCGCCACCGCCGTCCGGGGAACCGTCAATCTCGGTGCGGACGCGCGTGATCGCGGCGCGGGCGCGTCAACAGCTGCGCCTCGCCGGGACCGGGATGACGTGCAACGCCGAGTTGACCCCAGCGGCGGTGCGCGACCACTGCCAACCGGACGGCGCGGCGGAGGGGTTGTTGCGGACGGCGGTGCAACGGCTGCACCTGTCGGCGCGCGGGTACCACCGGGTGCTGAAGCTGTCGCGGACGATCGCGGACTTGGCAGGTGCGGATGCAATCGGCGCGCCGCACGTGGCGGAGGCGCTGCAGTACCGGCCACGCATCGACGAGTGAGGGAGGCGTTCGCCCCTGCGCGCTACTCCTGTGGCGTGGTCGGGTGCGTGCGGCTGACCTGCCCCTACCCCCTGCCCCTCCCCCGATGCGGCGAGAGAGGGGGAAGTTAGCAACGGCGTGTGCGACGCGTCTACCCGGCGGTGCCGTCTTTGCGCTGGTGTAGGTAAAGGATGTTGCCGTCTGGGTCGGCGATGGATGCCATGAAGCAGACTGGCGTCTCAAAGGTGTCCATCACCACGGGGTGACCGGCGGCACGAACCTCGGCGACGGCGGCGGCGACATCGGCGACCGCGAGGGCGGCGCCACATCCCTTACCGGCGTGCGCTGGATCGTGGACCAACGCGAGCGTGACGGGGTGCGTGTCGAGTTCCGCCCACATGTGGTGCATCGGGTGG
>CAILQO010000393.1 GCA_903836285.1 uncultured Chloroflexota bacterium | reverse complement strand
CCCACCAGCATCGTGCGAGGCGCCCCGCGCAGCAGCCACTGCATCCGTTCCACCGACACGCCCATGCGCCGTTGCCCCGTGACGATCCGCCCGAGCCATCCGGCGAAGCCCGCGACGGTCGGAACGTACGTCATGAACAGGGCCATATCACCGACCGAGACCGTGCCGTCGCGCAACGAGGATGCCCCAAGGACCAACACGACGCCGATCCCGACCATTCCCATCGACTCGCCGAAGGTTCGCACCAGTTCACCAAATAACGTGTCTCGCAGCGCCGCCCGACGCCGACGTGCGTTCAGGCCGTCCAGATGGCGCACCGCCCGCGCCTCGACGCCACGCACCTTCAGGACCTGTACCGCGCCGAACATTTGGTCCGTGAACTCGGTGACCATCGCGGTCGCCTCACGCGCCGCCCGGCTAAACCTGCGCGCGACGGCCCGCAACCGACTGGTCACCATGCTCACAATGGCGATCGGCAGGACCGTCGCCAGTGTCAACCACGGGTTAACCGCCACCATGATCCCGAGCGCAACGACGACGTAGAGGACGACGCCCGGGCCGTCAATCCACGCCTCTTCAGTCCCCCGCACCATCGCATCGACGTCTTCGCGAAAGCGGGTGAGCGCCTCCCCCGACTCGCCGGCGTCGAAATGCACCCCCTGTCCCAAGACGATCCATCGCAAGGCGTTCCGTCGAAGCAACGCCCCCATCTGGAAGTACAGGGTGGCCCACACCCAGACGGCGCCGATGAAATCGGTCAGTCGCACGACGGCGACCGCCGCCGTGAGGGCGACCGGCAGCCACGGGTTCGCCAACGATCGGTCGCCGGCCAAGGCGTCGAAGAAGTCTCGCATCAGCAGGCCGGATACCGCCGGCACCGCGTGCATGACCCCCCACGACGCCGTCGTAAGCAAGGACAGGCCCGGTCGGTACGCCAACATGCCGGCCGAGGCCTCGATGCTTGACAGCGCCGGCGCTGCCGACAGCAACCTCGCGGAGTCGGGGACGGTGGTGGCTCCGGTCATTCGTCCACGGCCAACAACTCGGCGGCACCGGCGCCATCAATCTCAATGAGGTCGGCACCCTCGATAAGGTCAGCGTCACCCGCGTCGGCCCGACTCGTCGCGCGCAGGCGCGCGTACCGCGACTGCGGGTCCGCCGCCAAGGCCGCGCGCGGCCCCCACTCCACGACCGCACCGCCCTCCATCACCAACACGTCGGACACACGGTCGATCGTCGCCAGCCGGTGCGCGATCACAACCGCCGTGCGGTCACGGAGCAGGCGGTCAATCGCGAGGTCGAGAACCCGTTCCGTCGCCGGGTCGAGGCGCACCGACGCCTCGTCGAGAATCACCACCGACGGATCGGCCAGAAAGGCGCGCGCCAGCGACACCATCTGCGCTTCGCCGGCCGAGAGGTCGCGCCGCCGCGGCCCAATCTCCGCATCGAGGCCCCCCGTAAGTGACTGGAACCATGCCTGCGACACGATGTCGAGTTCCGCAAGCACCGCGTTGATCCGTGCGTCTGGCACGGTGGCGTCGAACAAGGTGAGGTTGTCGCGCAGCGTGCCACTAAAGAT
>CAILQO010000392.1 GCA_903836285.1 uncultured Chloroflexota bacterium | reverse complement strand
GGCTGCAGTCAACCTGCGCAACCGCGATGGCTCCACGGGTGACAGCGACCTCCCCCCGGTCTCCGACTCACCGATCGCCGCATAGCGCCCTGCTACCGGCCCGATGCTGCCCGACGTCGTCACACGAAGGAATCCTGTGAGATGAGCCTGATCGATTCCGTCCGCGACATCCTGATCGAAGCCGGCCTGCCTGCCGGCCCGCTGCCGCTGACCGAGGCTGTGCTCGCCGGGGTGCCGGGGTACCCGCCGGACTTTGAACGGATGGTCGCCGTGGCGCAGGTTGGTCGGCATGCGCCTCTGCTTGTCGTCTACATTGAGACTCGGGCCTTTGACTTGCCGGCCATTCGTGTCAGCGGCTACGCCATGCTCGCCGACCGCATCGCAGTCCTCGGCAACCCGGAACTCGCGGCCTCCGTCGAGCCGGGGCGCCTGCAGGAACTTGTGGCGTTGTCCAACCTCGCGAACCGCCTCGGAGGGACCAACGGCGCCCTGACTTGGTCAACGGCTGCGACGTCGGTTGCGATCAGTGCCGTGATGCCATTCCCTGCCGGTGTCGCCGATGCCACGTCAATCGAGTTCCTGACCCGGACGGCGCTCTCGGTGGATGGATGGGTGCCCGACGTCGTTGCGATTCTCGGCGGACAGGAAACCGCTGTCGACCGGATCGTCCTGCGGATGCCGTCGGTGGTCCCCGACCTGACCGAACGGGATGGGCTTCCCTCCGTCGACGATGAGTGGGACGGGCCAGAGATCGATACGGGCACGCCGTTTGTCGCTGACCTTTAGGGCACTGGCCGCTTACGGGTGGATGTTGAGCGGCGTGCCAACCTCGGCCCAGTCCCAGAACCACCGCGCGTGCTTTTCGAGCATGCCTAGGCAACCATGGCTGGCCGGAATCCCGAACAGGCTGGGGTTACGCCAGTAGTTGGTATGGATCGCCGTCCCGTCGCCCGTGAAGTACTGGGTCCACTTCACGTTCTCGAGGCGGTACGTCGGGACCTCCCGGGTATCGAGGCGGAGCAACGTGCTGCCGAGCATCGTCTCGTTCTCGACGCGGCGCTGGATACGGAAGACGCCAAGGGGTGTCGCCCATCCGGGACGGCCACTCGTGATCGGCGCAACGTAGACCGGTTTCGTGCCCTCGTACGCGACGATTGCCTGCACCGAGATATTGACGTCAATCCACTTGGCGCCCCCGTTTCCGAGGCTGACGTCCGGGGCGGGCGGTGCGACGGCGGCCTGCTGGGGCCTCAGGAGCCCGGAATAGATGTACCGCTCCGGGGCGAGGTCGCCGAGCGGCAGGTCCACCCACTGGCCGTTCGATGCTTGGCGACGGACTGAGAGGACGCGTGCCCACGTCCGGTTGTCGGCTTCAAGCTCCTCGCCTTCCACCCATGCTGTAACCGAGACCTCGTCACCCTTCTGGACTTGACCTGCCGCAGCCATGACGGTGTGGGGTTCGCGCCGGAGATTTGCCCGATCACCCGACACGACGCCAACCCACCCGGCGACCTCAACCGCAGCTGGCCTTGGACCCGCACTTGGTCCGACTGCCGCCGCTTCGACGTATGCAAAGTTCCTCGTCACCGGGTTGAAGATCGACAGGCGAGAGCCCTTCTGCGCCTCCATTACAAGGAACTGGTCGCCGACTTTCGCTCCGCCGAAACTTGTCCCACCCTCAACCGCGCTCCACAGGTCGGTTGGGCGATGGGCGGCCACCCACCAAGGGCGATAGGCCTCACTGATGGTGGCGAACGCGGGCGAGGCCCAAATCACCTCGTCCTCTGGTGTCGGCGCACTGCCGGGGCCGACGGCGGTGCCGTCCAGCCAGCCGACCCGGCCGGTACGGGCGTCCTGGACGTAGTACTGGGCGCGATCGGGTGGCGTCAGGGCGAGCGCCTTGGCGAACTGGGGGAGGGTCGCCACGGTGTCACCGGTTGCCGAAACGAGCGGGACGTCCTTTAGTGTGGCGATCCAGAAGGGCCGGAACGCGTGCGCCGCGAGCGCGCGTTCGCCTGCTGGCGGGTCGCTCGGGTCGAGCGCAATCGCCTCGATATACCCGAGGTTGCTCTCACCGAGTTCTCGCGCGAGGAAACGGGTAGCCCCGGGGGCCGGGCTGGGTTCGAGGATCTCCACCATGGTGTCGCGGGGCAGCTGCCCGAAGAGGTTCGCCGTCGCGTCGGCCCCGGACCAGAAGCCGGCCGGCCGGATGGTGCGGGCGTACCACCCTTCTGCGAGGGCGCTCGGAGCCGGCACGAAGGCAACGCAGGC
Source organism: uncultured Chloroflexota bacterium (assembly GCA_903836285.1). Taxonomy (GTDB): domain Bacteria; phylum Chloroflexota; class UBA11872; order UBA12225; family UBA12225; genus CAILQO01. Next base: position 10,508 of record CAILQO010000392.1, on the reverse strand, counting down.
CACGGCCACTGCGGTCGCGGCAACCGCCGACCGCCACCAGCGTGATTCATGTGAGTTCACGGTTGGCACGGGCATAATGATAGGCGACCGCGGTCGGGCGTCGGCCGGTCGGCAGACCGTGCCTGCGTCACCACGCGTCCTCGTGCGAGGATCGCTGATGAGCCCCACGCCACCGTCCCGAACCCGACTGCCTTCCTTCGCGACAACGTTCACGTTGGTCGCTGCGATGCTGTTCACCGCCGTGATCAGCGTGATCGCCGCGGACCCGGCGGTTGCATACGCCCAAGCGGACGGCATCGTCGCGGAGACGGCACGTGCCGAGATCGACTTCGGGACGGAGATCCGGTTTCAGGTTCGCGCGCGCAGCGCCCGATCCGCCGACCCGATCACGACGGTGCAACTGCTCTACCGGATCGACGACTCCCCCGTGCAGAACACCGGTGTCGCCTCGTTTCAACCGGGTGAGGCGGTCAACGCTGCCTATCGTTGGCGCGTGACTGGGGTGCTGTTGCCCGGGACTGACGTCCACTACCAGTTTGCGCTTGAGACGGCCTCCGGCTCCCGGCGCACGACCCCTGAGCAGACGATCACCTACAACGACACGCGGTTCGACTGGCGGACCATCGGCACCGGCAACGTCATCACTCACTGGACTGGCGGGGACCCGGGCATTGGCCAATCCATCCAGGACGAAGCGTCACGTGCGGTCTCGCGCATGGAAGGCGAGTTTGGCATCGCGCCTGACCGTCCACTGCATGTCTATGGCTATGTCCGCGTCGCTGACTACGCGAGTGCGGTTGCCACGGGAGGCCGAAACCTCGACTACGCGACGGCGGCCGGCATTAATCGCGTGTACGTCCTCTATCAACAGGACAAGGTGCAGGACGCGATGCTGGCGCTGCGCCGTGAAGTTGCGCGCGCGGTGTTCGAACAGCGGACGTCGAACGCTTTCGCCCCTCCTCCGAAGTGGCTTGGCCTGGGGTTCAGTCGGTATGTAGCGGGCGAGGATGTCTCTGCCGACAACCAAAAGGCGTTGACCGACCTTGCCCAGAATGACCGGTTGCTGTCGCTGAAGAGCCTTGCGGGCAACTTGCCTACGACCGGTCAGGATCGCGCCCTCGCCCAGGAGCAGGCCCTTTCGGCAGTCAAGTACTTGGCTCAGACCTATGCACCGGAGAAGGTACGCGCCACTCTTGACGCGTTCCGCGAAGGAAGCACCGTCGACGACGCGTTCAAGCGTGGCTTGGGCAACACCCTTGACCAGTTCGAGTCCCGGTGGAAGAACTCGTTGCGCCTTGGGTTGCCACAGAAGGCAAACGTTGCCAACCCGACACCTCGCCCCGGCATGAGTGCGCAGGCGCCGGGCGCTTCGACAACCGGCGCTTCACCCTCGAGCGCGTCAACGAGTACTTCCTCCGCCGGGCCAGAATCGCTCGCCTTCGTCGACTCGATCTTCGGGAACTCCGTCGAGTTCTGGCAGAGAATCTTTGGGGGCTCGACAAGGTACGTCCTTGTCGGCACCCTCGCGTTCATGGGAGTGGGGATCCTCGCGATTGTCGTTGGAACGGTCGTCGGTACCGTTCGGAAGGCGCGTGACGAGTATTAGCAAGTAGTCACGTCCCACCGAGGCAAGCACCGCACGGCCTGCCGACGGTCGCGCCGTGGAGTGTTGCCGGGTCCCCGCGGTTCAGGCGCCGACCGGCGCGAGTGGCTCTGGCGCAATCAAGGTGAGATGCATATCGAGACGACGCAAGGCGACTAGCCCTCCCGCTTGGGAGGCGCGTCATGGGAGCCGGTGAATGGAGTCCTTGGGGGGCGCATGAAAATCCACGAATCGCTGCAGTCGACCTTCCCTTCGTTCTCGTTCGAGTTCTTCCCACCGAAGAACCCCGAGCAACAGGAGCAACTTCTCGAGACCATTCTGAAGTTGCGTCCGCTCAACCCAACGTTCGTGTCGGTGACGTACGGCGCCGGCGGCAGCACGCGCGCCCTCACCATCGACACGGTCGCCCGGATCAAGCGCGATTTCGGCATCGAGCCCATGGCGCACCTGACCTGCGTTGGGGCGTCGCGGGACGAAATCCACGAAACGCTTGACACATTGCGTGGCCACGGAATCGAGAACATCATGGCTTTGCGCGGCGACCCGCCGCGAGGCGAATCCGCGTTCCAGCCTGCTCCGGATGGGTTTGCCTACGCGAACGAGCTTGTCGAGTTCATTGACGGCCATTACGACATGTCCATCGGCGCGGCGTGTTACCCGGAAGGTCACTTCGAGGGCAATACAGGCAAGCGCCAGGACCTAGACCTCGATGTCGAGCATCTCCATCGCAAGGTCGAGGCCGGGGCCAAGTTCCTCGTGACGCAGCTCTTCTACGACAACGAGGTGTACTTCCGGTTCGTGGAACGGGCGCGCGTCGGTGGTATTGAGGTGCCGATCATCCCCGGCCTGATGCCGGCGATCAATGCGGACAGCATCCCGCGGATCGCGAAGATGTCGGGTGCGACCTTCCCGGACCACCTCATGCGCGAGGTTCGGGCTCGGGCGGGCGATGCCGACGCCGTCGTGGAGCTTGCGGTGGCCTACACCACCCTTCAGGCTGATGAGCTGATCCGGCACGGGGCGCCGGGCATCCACTTCTACACGTTGAACCGGTCGCATGCGACAAGTGCTATCGTCAGCGCCTTGCGCCTGATCCGGCCGTGGGAAGTCCACAACTACGTGTAGTGATGCGCGAACGCCTCACTCGAGCGGTCAACGGAGGGCGGGGCGCCTGCTGTGGTGATGAGCGCGCCTAGTCGTCCGCTTGCGTCGCCTGCCACTCGCTGATGGCATCCCAATGGGGTGCCATCGCGGCATAGATCGCCCGATACTGACCGTACAGGGCATCGTATGCCCCCCGAGACTTCGCGTCGGGCGCGACGGTGCCAATGGTCCCGACGTGTGGCGCCGCATCGAGGGACGGGAGGTCGCCGGTCGCGCGCATCGCCAGGATCGCGGCGCCAAGTGACGACGCCTCCGGGCTGTCGACCAATGTCAGGTCGCGCCCCAGCACATCGGCAGTCACCTGCATCCAAAGGGGGGATCGAATGAACCCGCCAGCGACACGTATCTCCCGCGCCGCGCCGGCGACCTCCTCCATCGGTTCAAGGATGGTGCGCATGCGATACGCCACCCCTTCGAGTGTTGCACGGGCAAGGTGGCGATGATCGTGCGAGAGCGATAGCCCCACGATCGTTCCCCGTGCCCGCGCGTTCCACCCTGGCGCCCGTTCGCCCGCGAGGTACGGCAGGAACAGGAGTCCGCCGGCACCGGCGCCCACCTCCGCGGCCCACCCGGTGACCTCGTCAAGGGTCGGTTCGCGTCCGCCCGTGGCACGCGAGACTGATGCCCACTGGTCGCGCAACCAGGCCAGCACGATGCCGGCGTTGTTGATCGCCGCCCCGGCGACCCATCGACCCTCGGCGAGGTAGTAGCACCACGTGCGCGCCCGGTCGTCGTCGGTGACCGGGCGAGTCACGACCGAACGGACCGCGCCACTCGTCGCGACCATCGCCACGAACTGGCCTGGCGATGAGACCCCGGTCCCAAGCGTCTGGAGCACGCCATCCCCTGCCCCGGCGACGAGCAGGCAATCGTCTGGGAGACCGACCGAACGCAACCAAGCCGTGGGCGCGTCGATCGCGTCGGTCGGTTCGACAAGCGATGGCACTCGGCCCCGATCGATGCCAGCGATGGCAAGCAAGTCATCCGCCCAGTCGAAGGCGTGCGCGTCGAAGAGGCCGGTCCCGCTTGCGGTCGAACGGTCGGTGACGGCGTTTCCGGTCCACCGGCCGATGACGTAATCCTTGATCCCCGCGAAGCGCGCGGCGGCGCCGAACATCGCAGGCCGGTGCGTGCGCCACCACCGGATCTTTGGTGGCAGGTACATGGGGTGCACCGGACCGCCGGTCCGGCGGTAGAGGGCGAGCGGGTCATGGGTGGCGCGAATGGTGCGCGCCTCGTCATCACCGCGAGTGTCGGCCCAGATCAGGGCGTCATCGAGGGCGTTGCCGGATGCGTCGATGGGCAGAACCGAGTGCAGGATGGCGGACAGGCCGACCGCGCGCACATGGTGCCCGTGTGCCTGCGCCCACGCAGCGGCGGCGGTCAGCGCATCGGTCGTCGCGTCGTGGACGGTGGTCGGAGCTTGGGCCGCCCACCCCGGGCGGGGTGCGAGCAGCGGGTAAGTGCGCGATACAGCTTCCAGGACACGCCCGTGGCGGTTGAAGACAACCGCACGGGTACCGGTCGTGCCGATGTCAACGCCGATCCATGCGCTCGCGTCGACTGCCACCATCGCGTGTCCTCCGGGGTCGGCCCATGTCGTGCCCGGCCAGGACCGCCGTCCCACGTTTGGTGCGATTGTAGTCGCGACTCCGCCGACGGCCCGCGCCGCGCGTGCTACTCTGTGACGAAGCACACTTCATCGATCAACGATGCGATTGTCTGCACGGTCGGACTACGGTGTCCGCGCGATCATCGACCTCGCCGAACGCACGGGCCAAGGGCCAGTGCCGAGCGAGGCAATTGCTCGTCGTCAAGGAATCTCAGATACCTTTCTCGATCAAGTCTTGACGCTTCTGCGTCGTGCGGGTCTCGTGCACAGCACCCGAGGCCCTAGGGGTGGGCACGTCTTGGCCATGGCGCCCGAACGGGTGACCATGCGGGCGATCATCGAGGCGGTTGAGGGTGATGCGTTCTTGCCTCCGGTTCCAGACGGACGGGGCCGGGACGGTCCGCCAGTCGACGGCGCTTCCGTCCCTGCCACGGTGCGCGTGCAACAGGAGGTGTGGGAGGAAGTGCGTTCCGCGGTCCATCGCATCCTCGACGCCACGACCGTTGCAGACCTGCTTGAGCGGCAGCGCGAGTTGTCCGCGCCATCGCGGTATTACATTTAGGACGTGCGAGATGGCGGCGATCACACGGCAGGGGCTGGATGGATGGGTCACGGCACCCCCAGCGGACCTGTTACCCCTGCAATGCTCATCCAAGACGTCCTGCTTGCGTACCCTGAGACACTCGCTGTCTTTCGTGCCTGGCGCTTGCCGTGCCCCCGCTGCCTCGCCAGCGGCTACGAAACTGTCGGCCAATTGGCGGTCACCATCGGCATCGACGGTGAGGTGTTTCTGGCCGACCTCAATCGCGCGATTGAGGCCGCCTCCCCGGATGCCTGGCGATGGCCGCACGCCGGACCCACTTCCCCGAATTGACCCCGCGTCCGTATCCGGAGGCGCCACATGACGGCACCTGAACGGCAGGCGGTTGCCCAGTCGGCGCTTGATCTGATCGGGCGCACCCCACTCGTGCGACTGAACCGGGTCGTCGCACCCGGTGGAGCCACCGTTCTCGGCAAGCTTGAGTCGCGGAACCCGGGTGGCAGCGTCAAGGACCGCATCGCCCTGGCGATGATCGACGAGGCCGAACGCAACGGGACCATCGGGCCCGGCGCTTCGGTCGTGGAGCCGACGAGCGGGAACACCGGGATTGGTCTCGCCGTGGTGTGCGCCATCCGTGGGTACTCCCTGATCCTGACCATGCCTGAGGATATGAGCGTCGAGCGGCGACGGCTGCTCGCCCGTCTTGGCGCGGAGGTTCGACTTACGCCAGCCATCGAGGGCATGAGTGGTGCCGTCTGGGCGGCGGAGGAGATTGCACGCGCGACCGGCGCATTCATGCCTCGCCAGTTCGACAACCCGGCGAACCCAGAAGTCCACTACCGCACCACCGGGCCAGAAATCCTCGCTGACACCGACGGCAAGGTTGATGCCTTCGTCGCCGGCGTCGGCACCGGGGGAACGGTGTCGGGTGTCGGTCGGGCGTTGCGCGAGGCTCGCGGTTCGGCGGTCCGCGTCGTCGGTGTCGAACCATCGCGGTCGCCCGTCTTGTCCGGCGGACGCTTCCGCGCCCATGCGATCCAGGGGATTGGCGCCAGCTTCGTGCCGGCCAACCTTGACCGCTCCCTCCTCGACGACATCGTGACCGTTGCGGACGACGACGCAATGGCGATGGCCGGCCGCCTCGCGCGCGAGGAGGGCTTGCTCGTGGGGATCAGCGCGGGGGCCAACGTGCACGCTGCGGTCGCACTGGCCTCAACGATGCCACCGGAATCGACGGTTGTCACGATCCTGTGCGACACCGGAGAGCGGTACTTGAGCGTGACCTTCCCTGAGCAACGGTGATGGTCTGAGCGACGAACGGAACGGCCCGATCATGGGCCAGGGTGACCGGGCCCGGGATCGACCCGTCCGGAGGAGAGACTTGCGATGAGCGTAAAGGTGTACATCCCGACGCCGTTCCGCGCCCTGACTGGGGGTCAAGCGCGCGTCGAGGCGGACGCGCACGACGTCAAGGGGGTGCTTGGGGAACTCGAGACACGCTTCCCCGGGATGCGTGACCGCCTGCGCGACGAGCATGGCGCGTTGCACCGGTTCATCAATGTGTACGTCAACAGCGAGGAGATCTCCGAGCTGCAGGGGGAGGCCACCGCCCTTCGCGGCGGTGAGGAGGTGAGCATCATCCCCGCAGTCGCCGGAGGCAGCGCTTTCACCCCTGAGGAGGTCAAGCGCTATAGCCGCCACTTCCTCCTGCAGGACGTGGGTCCGTCCGGGCAGCGGAAGCTCAAGAACGCGCGCGTCCTGCTCATCGGTGCGGGGGGTCTCGGTTCCCCGGCGGGCTTGTACCTCGCCGCCGCCGGCGTTGGCACCCTCGGTCTGATCGACTTTGACGTCGTCGACCACTCCAACCTCCAACGGCAGGTACTGCACTTCACCGACCGCGTCGGAGTATTGAAGGTTGAGAGTGCCCGGAAGACCGTCGGCATGCTCAACCCGAACGTCAAGGTCGAGGCGCACAACGCCATCCTCGACTCGAGCAACGCGTTCGAGCTGTTTCGCGAGTACGACTACGTGCTGAACGGCGTCGACAACTTCCCTGCCCGTTACCTCGCCAACGATGCGGCGGTCCTCCTAGGCAAGACACTCATCGACGGCGGCATCAACCAGTTCGAGGGTCAGGTGACCGTCTACAAGCCCGGAACAGGGTGCTACCGGTGCCTCTACCCGGCCCCGCCGCCGCCCGGTGCGGTGCCGAGTTGCGCTGAGGCAGGCGTCCTTGGCGTCCTGCCGGGAATCGTCGGGTCGATGCAGGCCCTCGAGACGATCAAGCAGATCCTTGGGATTGGCGAACCGCTTGTTGGTCGCCTCCTGCTGTTTGATGCCTTGTCAATGGAGTTCCGCACGCTCAAGTTACGACGTGACAAGGGGTGTCCGGTGTGCGGTGACAACCCGACGATCACCGAGCTGATCGACTACCACGAGTTCTGCGGAGCACCGATTCCAGTGGAGCTTGAGGAGCAGCGCGCGCACGTCGCGGCCCACTGAAACCCGGCGATGTCGTCACTCGTGGGCGCGATCGCGATAGCCCGTTCCCAAGTCGATGCGATCGTGGCCCACGCCCGTGCCGGGGCGCCGGACGAAGTGTGCGGCGTCGTTGCCGTGCGCGACGGTTCGGTGGTCTCGGTCATCGCGACGCGGAACGCCGCGGCGACACCCCGCAACCGCTTCGAGATCGACGTGCGGGATCTGATGCGGATCGTCGAAGTCGAGCGGGAAGGGCTTGACGTCGGGTTCTATCACTCGCACCCGGTGTCGGTCGCGTACCCGTCGGCGACAGACATCGGCTTCGCGGAACTCTGGCCGGGCGCCCTGCAGTTGATGGTCAGCTTGCGCCACGACCTTCCTGGGGAGATTGGCCCCGAGTTCCACGCCTACCGAATCTTCCCGCCGCGCGTCGATGTGGTCGCCATCGCCATCGACGAGGGCCGGTAGCCCCGGCGCGGCGGCGACGCACTGATACCGCCCCGCGACGGGGGCCTGACGGCCTAGACGCCGTACAAGGCGCCAAACTTGCCGTGCAGGTACGCCATGTACGGCTCGATTGTGAGGCTTGCGCCAGTCGATCGGTGCACTGTCTCGTGCACGTCGTGCTTCCGCCCGAGTGCATGGAGGCGGGTATGCAACCATCCAAGCAGTTCGCCGAACTCTCCCCGAGTGATTGCGCCGGGGATCGATGGCAAGTCCTTGACCGCACGCTCGTAGAGTTGCGCCGCGAGGACATTCCCGATGGTGTAACCCTGGAATGCACCACCGACCGGACCGGCGAACCAATGAACGTCCTGCATACATCCGTTGCGGTCATCCGGGGGTGCGATGCCCAAATCCTCGACGAAGCGCGTGCGCCATGCCTCGGGCAGGTCCCGGACCCGCATCGAGCCGTCAAGCAGCGCGAGCTCGAAGTCGAACCGCATCATGATGTGCAGGTTGTAGGTGAGCTCGTCCGCCTCGACCCGAATGAGCGATGGTTCAACGCGATTGATCGCCCGGTGGAAGGTATCAAGCGGCACGTCGCTTAACTGGTCGGGGAACTCGGCCTGAAGCAGGGGGTACCCCCACTCCCAGAAGTCCCGGCTTCGACCAACGAGGTTCTCCCACAGGCGAGACTGGCTCTCGTGGATGCCCGACGACGCGCCACTCCCGAGGAGAGTTCCGTCGAGTGCTGGTGCAATGCCCTGCTCATACATGCCATGGCCGGCCTCGTGCATTGTCGCGAAGAGGCCGAACCGCAGGTCGTCCGCCGACAAGCGTGTGGTGATCCGGACGTCGTCGCGCGAGAAGCTCGTGGTGAACGGGTGCGGTGCGCGATCCTGGCGCCCACGACTGAAGTCGTAGCCAAGGCGCGTCGCCACCATCTCGCTGAAGCGCCATTGCGCGTCCTCAGGGTAGTGGCGCGTGAGGCACGTGTCGTCGGGTCGCGGCTGGTCGGTCGCGGCGCGAACAAGCGGCACAAGGCGTGAACGCAGGGCCGAGAACAGGGCGCGGACGTCGGCCACACCGAGTCCCGGTTCGGCCGCGTCGACGAGCGGATCGGCGACGTGCGTCGTGTGCGGGAAGTAGCCGGCGTACTGGCGGCTCATCTCAACCGTCTTCTCGAGAATCGGAGCGATGGCGGCGAAGTCATTCGCGGGCCGCGCGGTTGCCCACGCTTGGTAGGACGTCGACGTGTGTTCGGTGAACGCCGCCAGAAAGTCGGCAGGCACGCGCCGCGCGTGATCCCAATCCCGATGTGCCACGCGGATGAGCGCAGCGTCGGGGTGTTCCGGGCCGACGGCATCCGCGTAGGGGCGCAAGGCTTCCAGGAGGGATCCGACACGGTCATCGGTGAACTTCTCGTGAGCGACTTGGGAGAGCGTTGCAAGCTGGCGACCACGAGCGGCCCCGCCCTGCGCGGGCAAGTAGGTCATCTGGTCCCATCCGAGGACGGCACTGGCAGCACGCAAGTCGTGGACCGTGGCGAGTCGGGTGCGCAATTCATCGAGTTCGGGCGGGGCGTCGTGGGAGTCGTTCGGCACGTGAGCCTCCTTGGCCGAGACCGTAGCAGGGCACGCTACGTCGCCGGGGAGGTGTGATTGCGTCGCGAGATCCGGGCACGCGGGTACGATTGCCCTGATCATGACGACGACCTTCGAGCAGTTGTCAGCCGCGTCGCCGCTTGGCGACGCCGAACGCGAGGCCTACGCCCGGTTGCGCGCCGCCTGCCGTGACCTCGGGAGCACCATGGTTGCGTTCTCTGCAGGGGTCGACAGCACCCTCCTCCTGAAGGTGTGTGCGGACGAGTTGGGTGAACGAGCCGTTGCCGCGACGGCGGTGTCTGAGAGCTACCCGGCGCACGAGTTGCAGCAGGCGAAGCGCCTGGCGCGGGACATTGGCGTGGAGCTGGTCTTGGTCGAGACCAACGAGCTAGCCGACGAGAACTACGCCAGCAACCCATCGAACCGGTGCTACTACTGCAAGCAGGAACTCTTCACCACGATCTTCCCGGTCGCCGCTGAACGAGGCCTCGCGACCGTGTCGTACGGTGCGAACCTTGATGACGTCGGCGACTTCCGCCCGGGCATGCAGGCGGCGAAGGCCATGGGTGCCCGTGCGCCACTTCTCGAGGCAGGGCTTGGCAAGTCGGAGATCCGCGCCATATCTCGCTACCTCGGTCTGGAGACTTGGGACAAGCCGGCCTTCGCTTGCTTGTCATCGCGCATCCCATACGGAGAGCGAGTGACCGCTGAGAAGCTGGCCCAGATTGACCAAGCCGAGACTGCCCTGTACGAGGCGGGCTTCCGGCAAGTGCGCGTGCGCCATCACGGCGACGTCGCGCGGATTGAGGTCCCGACGACCGACCTCCCCCGGTTCTTCGCTGACGGCTTGAACGAGCGGATCGCCGCACGCCTGAAGCGGATCGGTTTCACGCACGTCGCCGTCGATTTGCAGGGATACCGCAGCGGCAGCATGAACGGAGCACTAGGTGCCGCCGCGCCCAGTTCAGCCCCCCGACGTCTCCTGCCGGTGATCCAAGGCTAGAGGGAACGCGCTGCGAGTCGCCGACTGCGTTTCCTCAGCCGCGGATGCGTGGGAGG